>NZ_WWSA01000002.1:0-142926 GCF_009875615.1 Dorea sp. BIOML-A1 | reverse complement strand
CTCAAACATTCGTTTGTCTCAAGCGACAGCTTATTAAGAATATCACAAGCAGTTGTGTTTGTCAACTGTTATTTTATCTTTTTTATCTCTTTTTGATTTAACTCTTTTTCAGCTTAATTTCAATCTTTTCATCTTGCAAAAATGCTGACTTACCTGTAGGCAAGTCAGCATTTTATGTTCGCTTTAGATAATTTGTTGTCAGTATACTCCCTTGATCAATTATCTGAGTAACATGAATGCAATTAATCCAGCTACTACAATGATAGCAATTGCAAGAATAATGATCGGTGCTTTTGACATCTTCTCTTCTTCTTCGTCGTCGATATCATCATAATATTCATCCTCTAATTCTTCTCTGCGCTGCGGCTTCGGAGCTGGTTTCTTTTTCTTTTTCCCATCTCCTACTGCAAGGAGTTCATCATACGCATCACGCATTTCCTGTTCACGTTTTTCGCGTACTTCTTTTGGCGGTATATTCGAATACTTCTGTTCTTCAGGTTCCGGTTTTTCCGCTCTCTTCTGTACTTTATGAGCACTCTGTGGAATTTTGAACTTCTTTTTGCAATTATAGCACAACAGATAATTCGGATCTTTTTTTCCTGGTCTTAATTCCTGACCACATATTGGACACTTCATATGAATCTGTCCCTCCCCATAGTGTATTATTTCAACCTGTGCTTTGTGCCTTTCGGCCTTGTATATTCCATATACATTGACATTATACTACATCAATTTACAAATATCAATTTTTTATCCAAATTATTCCGATTGTTTTCCTAATGTTACTTCAACATCTTTTTTCTCGTATTCACCATTCTTATTCTGTGTCTGAATCGTAATTTTTACTTTTTCTCCTGCTTTATAATATTGAAGCTGTTCCTGCAATGCATCCATTCCATCTACGCTTGTTCCTTCGATTCCTGTAATAACGGCTCCTTTTGTAATGCCTGCTTTTTCTGCACCGCCACCGGAGATCACTTCTGATACATATACTCCTGTCGGCATATTATACATCTGTGCACTGTCTGCTGTTACATCTACACCTTTGATTCCAATGTAGCCTTTTTCGGATTCTGCTACCTTGGTTTTTGTCTTCTGATTCATCAGATTTGTGATCAGATCACTTACATCAGATACCGGAATCGCATATCCTATTCCCTCTACTGTTTCCGTTGCAATCTTTGCAGAATTGATTCCAATCACTTCTCCATTTGCATTCAGAAGAGCACCTCCGCTGTTTCCCGGATTGATAGCCGCATCTGTCTGAAGAAGTTTTCCATCGTAACCATCCATTGTGCGGTCTTTTGCAGATACAATACCTGTCGTTACTGACTGTCCGTATCCGAGAGCATTTCCGATCGCAATTACCTGATCTCCTACCTGTGTCTGATCTGAATTTCCCAGTGTTGCCACCGCAATTTTATCCATCGTAGAATCCTTGATCTCGCTTAACGGAACTGCCACAACTGCAAGATCCTTGTCTGAATCCGTACCTTTGATGTCAGCTTTCACGCTTTTTCCATCTATAAAGGTAACTGTCAGTGTACTGCTTCCTTCTACTACATGGTTATTGGTTGCAATCAGAAGTTCTGAATCGTTCTGTCCAATAATAATTCCAGAACCGGCACTTTCACTTTCCTGTTTCTGTGTACCACCGAAGAAATTCTGCACTTCCTGTACACTCATGTTTGTAATGGACACAATTGACGGCATCGCATTTTTAGTTACCTCTGTTACATTTGCGGTTCCTATTGAGCTGTTGGTTGAAGTTGTCAGTTTTGCATTGCTGGTCGTTGTTGTCTTAGCTGTTTTATTCGTTGTCTGTGTTGTACCAAGAACTTTTCCTGCCACAATATTACTCGTCTGAAATGCAGCACTTGCAACCACTCCAAATACCAGTCCTGCACAGACCACCTTTGCCCATCTCGCTGCACCTTTTCCTCTTTTTTTCTGCGGTTCTTTTCCCGGTTCCCCACCGCCGCCATAATTTCCCGTATTCATATTCTGATCGGTTGTATAATAATTATATTGATTTTCCATATCTTATTGCCCCTTTCATATCTTATATTGGTAGTGTACAGCGTAATTGTGTTTAATCTGTGATAAAACTAAGGAGATTTATTGATATTCCTTTAATTTTTCCAGCTTTACTCCCACATCACCCTTGAACTGTTTCCATGCATCTTCATGTTCTACAAAATATTTGGGGCAAATCTTTCCAGTCACATCATAATGACGTATAACATCATTTTCATTCAGATCGAACTTCAGACACAGCCATGCGCAAAGATCTACCATAGACTGATACGTCTTTTGATTAAATTTTCCCGTTTCGTCTGGATGACAGCATTCTATCGACACTGTATCAATATTCCTGCTGTTTGAGGCATACGCCATCTCCCATGTTGGTACACATTGAACAATCTCACCTTCCAGACCCACAACAAAATTACTGCTTGCTTTCGTAATGTGACTGTCCTTCAATCCTTCGAAATAATCCCGGTTATTCATAGCCGAAGCACCGGGATTTGCTGTATAATGAATCACAATTCCTGTAATCTTATTTGTTGCGATTCCCGCTCTGGAATACTCATTCGGCGTCAACAGTTCTACGTCTATATCCGGTCTTACAGAATCTATGTAATCACTTTTATTTTCCGTATATTCTTCCGGCTGCTCCTGCTTTTTTAAAACCGTCACCGCACACAGTACAACTGTTATTATAATAAGAATGATCAGACCTTTTTTAGAATGGCTTCTCGTTTTTTTCATCTTTTCTCTCTTTTTTATCTATCCTTATATAGTACACTTTTATCTATTTTATCATTCATTTTTTAATGTACCCGAAAGAGATTCTTATGTTTTTATGAAAATCAGCAAAACCTATACGTTGTTGTTGTATCATATACTTCTCCGGCTTTTGTAATCGGAGATTCAAAATTATCTTTATGAATTGCATCCGGGAAATACTGCGTTTCAAAGCATATACCACACCCCTTTCCATAGACAGCTCCTTCCTTTCCCTTAGCTCCTGCCAGGAAATTGCCAGAATAGAACTGTATACCCGGAAGGTCTGTATATACTTCCATCTTAATACCTGTCTCTTCCGATTCGGCTGATGCCACTTTTCTGAATCCCGACCCGTTTAATACCCAGTTATGATCATAGCCGCCTGCCAGTTTCAATGGTTTATAATCTGCTCCGATCTCTTTTGCAACCTTTTTTCCTTCACGGAAATCCATTGGTGTGCCCTCTACCGGAATTACCGTTCCTGTTGGAATCAGTTCAGCATCCGTCTCTGTAAATGCATCTGCATCCAACCACACTTTTGCATTACATGCGGTTCCGGATGCATGTCCTGCCAGGTTGAAATAGCTGTGATTCGTCATGTTCAAAAGGGTATCCTGATCAGGAATTGCATAATAATGAATCTTTAATTCATTTTCTTCCGTAACTGTATAGGATACTTCTATCTTTACTTCTCCCGGGAATCCCTGATCCCCGTCCGGACTGACAAGCATAAATACTACATGTGTATCATCCTCTTCTTTTACACTCCACATTCTTTTATTATAGAAATCTGTTCCTCCATGAAGTGTATTTTCCCCGTTATCATTCTTCGTAAGCTCATATTTCTTTCCGTTCAGTTCGAATGCACCAGTTCCAATACGGTTTGCCACACGTCCGACAGTCGCTCCTACAGAATCTCCACCATTTTCATAATCCTCAAGTGTCTCGTAGCCCAATACGACATCCTGAGACTTTCCATTCTTATCCGGTACGTAAAGCTTCAGTAAAGCAGCTCCAAAATCAGATACAACTGCTTTCATTCCTTTGCTGTTTTTCAATATATAACAGCTTGCTGTTTCCCCGTTTCTCGTTGTTCCAAATTCTTTTTTCATATCCAGGCATCTCCCTTTTACTTTATTTTTTTTAATATTACTTGTGTATTTATTATGTGCATTTATATACCAAGCAGACTACCTAAATCTTATTATACTCTATATATTCATCTCTGAAAACCATGATATGAAGAATTTTCAGGATATTTTTTCTGATATTATTCATTTAAACTCTCTCTTTGCCAGACACATATAATACAAAAAGGCGCCGTTTTCACGACGCCCGAATCTTTTTTATTCGTCTACACTGTAGTTTGGTGCTTCTTTTGTAATATGAATATCATGAGGATGACTTTCTTTTAATGAAGCCGAAGAAATCTTCACGAATTTTCCTGTCTGTTTCAAATCCTCAATTGTTGGTGCTCCGCAATATCCCATACCTGAACGAAGACCACCCATTAACTGGAATACAGTATCTTCCACGCTTCCTTTGTAAGCAACACGTCCTTCGACACCTTCCGGAACCAGTTTTTTCGCATCTGTCTGGAAATAACGATCTTTACTTCCGTTCTCCATTGCTGAGATAGATCCCATACCACGATATACTTTATATTTTCTACCCTGGAATAATTCGAATGTTCCAGGACTCTCATCACATCCTGCAAAGATACTTCCCATCATACAAACATTCGCTCCGGCTGCGATTGCTTTTGTCATATCTCCGGAGTACTTTATTCCTCCATCCGCAATGATCGGAATTCCATATTTGTCTGCCGCTTCGTAGCAGTCCATAACTGCTGTGATCTGAGGAACACCAATACCTGCAATGATACGTGTTGTACAGATCGATCCAGGTCCGATTCCAACTTTTACCGCATCAACACCGGCTTTGATCAGATCTTCTGTTGCAGCTCCGGTAGCAACGTTACCTGCAATTACCTGCAGATCCGGGAATTTGCTCTTAATCATATCAACTGTATGAATAACGTTTGCTGAATGTCCGTGTGCTGAATCCAAAACAACCACATCAACCTTTGCATCTACCAGAGCCTTTGCTCTCTCAAGACAGTTTGCTGTAATTCCGATTGCAGCTCCGCAAAGCAGACGTCCCTGTGCATCTTTTGCAGATAATGGATATTTAATCTGTTTTTCAATATCCTTAATTGTGATCAAACCTTTCAGGTTGAAGTCTTTATCTACGATCGGAAGTTTTTCCTTTCTGGCTTTTGCAAGGATCTTCTTTGCTTCTTCCAGAGTAATTCCTTCCGGTGCTGTGATCAACCCTTCCGAAGTCATTGACTCTCTGATTTTCTTTGAAAAGTCTTCTTCAAATTTCAAATCACGGTTTGTGATAATACCAACTAATTTTTTTCCCTCTGTAATCGGCACACCTGAGATTCTGAACTTTGCCATCAGATTGTTGGCATCTTCCAGTGTATTATCCGGTGATAAATAAAATGGATCTGTAATAACACCGTTTTCTGAACGTTTTACCTTATCCACTTCCTCAGCCTGCTGTTCAATAGACATATTTTTATGGATAATTCCGATTCCCCCCTGTCTGGCCATTGCAATTGCCATACGGTGCTCGGTAACAGTATCCATTCCGGCACTCATCATCGGAATATTTAACTTAATTTTCTTAGTCAGGTAAGTAGATAAATCCACCTGGTTCGGAATTACTTCTGAGTACGATGGAACTAAAAGCACATCATCAAATGTAATACCTTCTCCAATTATCTTTCCCATGATTTCTCCCTCTCTTTCTTTTGCATATTCATATTTAACAGCTATCTTAGCGAATCATACCCATATTTGTCAACAGCTTTTAACATGTTTTTATTTTAATACAATCTTTTTTTACATTTTACGTATTATTTTCTGATTACTTTTCTTGGTGCTTTTACAAAGAATCCTTCTATGATCGTCTCATTTGGCTCAAACAAAACTTTACACAGTTCTCCTTTGTTCGAAGCAATCAATGCATAGATTTCTGCATGATTTTTTCCTGATGTATAATCATATGTCCTGACCTTCTTATACTGCATTAATTCTACAGCTCCTACCGGTGCAAGAAGTTCCATCTGATCTGCATCTACAGAAAACATTCTTTTTCTTCTGGATTTGTTCATGATCTTGTCTATATCAAGATCTCCATTCACAAATACATACTCATACTCCACATTCATATTGCTGAACACCAGCACATCAACCACAATCATTACAACCGGAAAAATAATCCCCACCGGTATTGCAAAAACCAAAAGCACTGACAAAACCGTCAATACGATCAGCCCCGCTTTCTTAAGCGTATCCTTTGAGTCCGCCTGTTTTTTTATCAGCTGCTCTGTGTAAAAATCATCCATTTTTTCTTTCCTCCAAGTCTGCTTTAAGCTATGTCTATTGTAGCACACCTGAATCAAAAAAGAAAACTCCTCTGACGAGGAGTTCTCAAAAATTTAATATTCTGTTACATCATACCCATACCCGGATTTCCTGCCGGTACAGCCGGTGCATCTTCTTTGATATCTGCTACAACAGATTCTGTTGTGAGAAGTGTAGAAGCAACAGATGTTGCGTTCTGCAGTGCACTTCTTGTAACCTTAGCAGGATCCAGAATTCCGTTTTCCACCATATCTACGTACTGTTCTGTCAGAGCATCAAATCCGGTTCCCACTTCTGATTCTCTTACCTTGTTAATGATAACAGCACCTTCCAGTCCTGCATTGGCTGAGATATGGAACAGTGGTGCTTCCAGAGCTTTCAGGACAACCTTTGCACCTGTTTTCTCATCACCTTCCAGTCCGTCAATCGCTTCAGCAACTGCTTTGGACGCATGAATGTATGCAGATCCACCACCGGAAATGATACCTTCCTCTACTGCTGCTCTTGTGGCGTTCAAAGCATCTTCCATACGAAGTTTTGCTTCTTTCATCTCTGTCTCCGTTGCTGCTCCGACACGGATAACAGCTACGCCGCCTGCAAGTTTTGCAAGTCTTTCCTGAAGTTTTTCTCTGTCAAAGTCAGATGTTGTCTCTTCGATCTGTGCCTTGATCTGGGCAACGCGGTCTGCGATTGCATTCTTATCTCCCATACCATCAACAATTACTGTATTTTCTTTCTGTACTTTTACAGATTTTGCACGTCCAAGCTGATCCATGGTTGTATCTTTCAGTTCCATACCGAGTTCCTCAGAAATAACCTGACCACCTGTCAGTGTAGCAATGTCTTTTAACATTTCTTTTCTTCTGTCACCGTATCCAGGTGCTTTTACAGCTACAACATTGAATGTTCCACGCAGTTTATTAACGATCAGAGTTGTAAGTGCCTCTCCCTCAATATCTTCTGCGATAATAAGAAGTCTTGCTCCAGCCTGAACAATCTGCTCCAGAAGTGGAAGAATTTCCTGAATATTAGAAATCTTCTTATCTGTGATCAGAATATATGGATCATCCAGATTTGCTTCCATCTTATCCATATCTGTAGCCATATATGCAGATACATATCCACGGTCAAACTGCATACCTTCTACAAGATCCAGCTCTGTCTTCATAGTCTTAGACTCTTCGATCGTAATAACTCCGTCATTAGATACTTTCTCCATAGCATCTGCCACCATCTGTCCGACTTCAGCATCACCTGCAGAAATTGCTGCCACTTTTGCAATCTGATCTTTGTCTTTTACTTTGCTTGACATCTTCGCAATGGCTTCTACTGCCACATCTGTTGCTTTCTTCATTCCTTTACGGAGAATGATCGGATTTGCCCCTGCTTCCAGGTTCTTCATACCTTCATGAACCATTGCCTGTGCAAGTACAGTTGCTGTTGTAGTACCGTCTCCTGCTACATCATTTGTCTTAGAAGCAACTTCTTTGATCAGTTGTGCTCCCATATTTTCAAATCTGTCTTCCAGTTCAATCTCTTTTGCAATTGTTACACCGTCATTTGTGATCAGTGGTGCTCCGAAAGATTTATCCAGAACGACATTGCGTCCTTTTGGTCCGATTGTTACTCTTACTGTATCAGCGAGCTGATTAACACCAGCTTCCAGCGCTCTTCTTGCTTCTGCACCATATTTAATTTCTTTTGCCATTGGTATCTACCTCCTGAAATATATGAATTAATTGTACAATTACTCGCAGATGGCCAGAATATCATCCTGTTTTACAATGATATATTCCTCGTCATCAATCTCAACATTCGTTCCTGCATATTTGGAATAAATTACCTGCTGTCCTGTTGTAACATGCATCTCAACTTCTTTACCATTCACCATTCCACCTGGTCCTACAGCAATAACCTCTGCCTGCTGCGGTTTTTCCTTAGACTGTCCAGGAATCACGATTCCCGACTTTGTAGTCTCCTCTGCTACACACTGTTTTAATACAACTCTGTCACCTAATGGTACTAACTTCATATCTATTCCTCCTTAATTATTTCTGCATTATTAGCACTCAACAAAAGAGAGTGCTGAAAGATTCTAGATATAAAATAGCACTCTCTTTTTGGTTTGTCAACACACTTTCTATTTAGTTTAGAACTTTTTTATAAAATCCATTTTGAATTTTAAATTTCATAACCCTGCCTGCCTTGTTCCAGTAACGTTCTTTTAATATTCCTTTGCAGACCACAGGATCTTTCGGATCCTCTATGCTGCACTCATAGATTCCATCCAAAGAATAAAAGGTGAGTTCCGCCTCTTCCGATACCAGATACAGCGTCTCCTCCTCTTCATCATATGCTATGATCTTGCATAAATATTCCGTTTCATCAAAAAAACTGTCTTCCAGAATTACGCGGTCCATTCTGAGTTTTGCCGTACATCCTCCATATTTCACTATCCGCATCCTCCTTTATACTGTGAAAAGGGTATCAGTTGCCCGATACCCTTTGTAGTTCTTATTATTTTGTACGTTCTGCTTTAATGCGGTCAAGTTCCGTAAATACATAATCATTGATTACTTTAATATACGTTCCTTTCATGCCGGAAGAACGGGATTCGATCACACCCGCACTTTCGAATTTTCTCAGAGCATTGACAATTACCGATCTGGTAATTCCGACACGGTCTGCAATCTTACTTGCGACCAGAATTCCTTCCGCACCATCCAACTCATCAAATATATGAATGATTGCTTCCAATTCCGAATACGACAATGTACTGATTGCCGATTGTACAATATGCTCTTTTCTGGTTTCTTCTGCACTTTCTTCATTCACAGATCTTAACATCTCAAGACCAACAACCGTTGTTCCGTATTCACTCAAAATGATGTCATCAATCTCATACACTTTATCTTTTTTATAGATAAACAGTGTCCCGAGTCTTTCCCCTGCAATGTCAATCGGCGTAATAATCGCCTGATAACCTTTGACAGCTTCTTCGGAAAATCCTAATGTCTGAAGATTTACATTTTCTTTTGTTGATAAGATACTAAGCAGTCGCTCATTCAGCATATCATCTACATGTTTTCCGATTTCTCTCTCGATCAATTCGGTAATGTAAGGCACACCTTCGCATTTGCTTCCGCCAAGCACTTTTCCTTTTTTACTGATCACTAATACGTTCGAATTTAAAATTTCTGTAAGGACTTCGCAGATATCATTGAAGACAACTTTACTCGAACTATTGTTATGCAGTAATTTGTTGATTTTTCTGGTTTTATCCAACAATTGTACGCCCATTTACATTCCTCCATCCTTATGAATGTATATTATCATACAATTCTGAAATATTCAACGAATATCATTAATTATCCTTATTATTTTCAATATTTTCTACATATCCGCACTGTTCATCGCTGCAAACCAGTTTATTTCCTTTTTCCAGCATGTATTTACCACATCTCGGACATTTTTTTGTCGATGGCTTCTGCCATGACATAAATTCACATTCCGGGTTATCCTCGCAGCCGTAATATCGTCTTCCCTTTTTCGTCTTCCGGATTACCACATCTTTACCACAGACAGGGCATGGTACACCTATCTTTTCCAGATATGGTTTCGTGTTACGGCAGTCAGGGAATCCCGGGCATGCAAGGAATTTTCCATGCGGGCCATATTTGACAACCATATTGCGGCCGCACTCCTCACAGATCACATCTGTCACTTCATCTTCAATCTTCACCTGTTCCAGTTCTGTCTCGGCTTTTTCCACTGCTGCCTCCAGATCCGGATAAAAATTCTCAATGATTGTCTTCCATCTGACTTTTCCTTCCGCAACGCCATCCAGAAGGCTCTCCATATTTGCCGTAAAGTTCACATCCACAATACTCGGGAAGGACTGTTTCATAATATTATTCACTACTTCTCCGATTTCCGTCAGATACAGATTCTTATTCTCTTTTGCCACATAGCGTCTTGCAATGATCGTAGAAATTGTCGGCGCATATGTACTTGGACGCCCGATTCCAAGTTCTTCCAGTGTCTTAACCAATGTTGCCTCTGTATAATGTGCCGGTGGTTGTGTAAAATGCTGCTTACTGTTCAGACTTTCTTTCGTAAGGACAGAATCCATATCCAGTCCTTTTAACAGCACATTGTTCTCTTCTTTTGTCTCGCCGGCTTCCGTATATACACTGCGGAACCCTTCAAAAACAATCTTGGATGCAGCGACTGTAAAACGATACTGTCCTGCGGCAATCTTTACAGAAGTCGTCTCGTATCTGGCCGGCTGCATTCTGCTGGCAATAAAACGTTTCCATACAAGCTGGTACAGACGGAACTGGTCACGGCTTAAGAATTCTTTCACTGCTGCCGGTGTTCTGGTTACATCTGTCGGACGGATCGCCTCATGTGCATCCTGAATGATCTTCTTGTCTGAAGATTTCTTAACGTCTCCGTCGGCAACATACTCTTCACCGAAGCCTTCCCTGATATATTCTCTTACTGTTGTATCCGCTTCCTCTGAGATACGGGTAGAATCCGTACGCAGGTATGTGATCAATCCCACAGTACCACTGCCTTTGATATCCACACCCTCATATAACTGCTGGGCAATACGCATGGTCTTGGCTGTTGCAAAATTCAATGCCTTGGATGCTTCCTGCTGCAACGTACTGGTTGTAAACGGTACCGGTGCCTTCTTGGTACGTTCTCCTTTTTTTATATCGGCAACAGAATACTCCGCATTTTCTACTTCTTTCATGATCTCGTCCAGTTCTTCCCTGGATGAGATTGTCATCTTATTCTTTTCTGTACCATAGAACTTAGCAGTCAGAAGTTTTCTTTCTCCTTTGACCTTCAGATCCGCATCCAGTGTCCAGTATTCTTCCGGAATAAAAGCATTGATCTCTTCTTCTCTGTCTGCGATAATACGCAATGCAACCGACTGTACACGTCCGGCACTTAATCCTCTCTTAACCTTTGCCCACAGGAGCGGACTGATCTTGTAACCTACAATTCTGTCCAGTACACGGCGTGCCTGCTGCGCATCCACCAGATCCATATCGATTTCTCTTGGATTCTTAAGCGACGCTTTTACTGCATTCTTAGTAATCTCATTAAAACTGATTCGATAAACTTTCTTATCTTCTAATTTCAAAGCTTTACTCAGATGCCAGGATATTGCTTCTCCCTCCCGGTCCGGGTCAGTTGCAAGATATATCTTGTCCGCCTTTTTGACTTCCTTACGAAGCTTCGCAAGAATCTCTCCCTTTCCTCTGATCGTTATATACTTTGGTTCGTAATCATTTTCAATGTCGATACCCATCTGGCTTTTGGGCATATCTCTCACATGACCGTTCGATGCGGTCACTACATAATTACTTCCTAAGAACTTCTTAATGGTCTTCACCTTTGCAGGTGACTCCACGATTACCAGATAGCGTGCCATAATTTCCTCCATAATACCGACCGTTCTTACAACAGCCTTATATAATAATTTCTGGATACTTCTTCTGCGTATCCTTTCAATTCCAAAGTAATCAGTCTTTCCATCAATTCTGAAATAGAAAGTTCTGTTTCTTTCATCAATTCATCGATTCCTTTCGGGAACAAATCGAGACAACTATACACCATACGCTCAGGACTTTCAAGCATTTTTTCATTTTTGTTATTTTTTTGTCCAATTTGCATCCGATTCAGATTCCATTCATCCATCAGTTCTTCCGGTGTGATCAGTATTCCCGCTCCCTGCCGGATTAGTCTGTGACATCCCTGACTCAACGCACTTGTCACCGGTCCCGGAAGTGCATAGACATCCTTCCCCTGATCCAGTGCAAAATCTGCAGTGATCAAAGATCCGCTCTTTTCTTTTGCCTCTATCACCAGTATCCATTCCGCCAGTCCACTGATAATCCGGTTCCGCATCGGAAAATTTCTTGCAAGTGGTTCGGTTCCGGGTGGAAATTCCGATATGATTCCGCCTTTTTTTTGAATGTCCATATATAATCCTATATTTTCTCTTGGATAACACACATCCACTCCACATCCCAGAACAGCAAACGTTGTTCCGTCTCCGTTCAAAGCACCTCTCTGCCCTGCTCCGTCGATTCCTCTCGCCATACCGCTTATCACCTGTACTCCCGCATGCCCAAGACATTTCCCATACTGCAATGCCATTTGTTCTCCATATGAAGTACAATTCCTGGCCCCTACGATTGCTGCGCTTTTCACATTTTCATCCGGCAGCGATCCAAGTACGTACAAGGCGTACGGGGGATCTGTGATCACTTTCATTTTTTTCGGATAATCATCCGAAAAATACGGCACAAATTTTATCTTCTTTTTCACGGATTTTTCCCATTGCATTTCGAGATTAACTGTTTTCTTTGCTTTTTTCAGTCTCTCTATATCCTTCTCATTCAGAAATGTATGTTTCTTCAAATTAGTTTCTTCTATATAATATATTGCTTTTCCATTTCCATATACCTCTCTTAATTTTCTTTTTTTCAGATTCGAAATGCCTTCTATCCCTGCCAGCCAGTATTCATATATCATTCACATCCTCCTAACGTCCCCAATACTTCTTATCCAGTGACCGGTAAGCAATAGCTTCTTTTAAATGTTTCTCCTTTACCTTCTCACTGTAATCCAAATCTGCAATTGTCCTTGCCACACGCAGGATCTTATGATAGGTCCTTGCTGTAAGCCCGATTCTTTCAAATGCAAGCTCCATCATCTTTCTTTCGCGCTCTCCCAGTTCTACGTAATGTCCGATCTCCTGCGGTCCTAATACTGCATTTGTCCTGATATCTGTTCCTTTATATCTTTCCCTCTGTATATTCCTTGCATCCGTCACTCTGCGGCGTATCGTCTCAGATGTCTCTTCCCCTTCCAGATCTTTCCGTTCTCCGTCCAGATCCCGGTATACAACTTTCGGAGTCTCTATGCAGATATCCATACGATCCAGGAACGGCTGGCTGATCTTGCCAAGGTATTTCTGAATCTGCCCGGGTGTGCAGGAACATTTCTGCACATCCGGATAGTTTCCGCATGGACACGGATTCATTGCTGCCACCAGCATGAATTCCGCCGGAAATGTAAAATTTCCATAATTTCTCGCAATATGAATCTGATGTTCTTCCAATGGCTGTCTTAGTACTTCCAGAACATTTCTTGGAAATTCCGCAAGTTCATCAAGAAACAGCACACCTCCGTGTGCCATACTGATCTCCCCGGGCATCGGTATTCTGCCGCCCCCTGTCAGCGCTGTTCTGGTGATTGTATGATGAACATTACGAAACGGACGCTGTGTGATCAGCGGGTATTCCTGATCCACCAGCCCCAATACACTGTAGATCTTCGTAATTTCCAGACTTTCTTCCCATGACAGTTCCGGTAAAATGGTTGCGATCCGCTTTGCGATCATCGTTTTTCCGGATCCAGGTGATCCAGCCATTAACAGATTGTGCCCTCCTGCCACTGCAATTTCTGCTGCACGTTTCACCGCTTTCTGTCCGCAGATATCCGCAAAATCTTCTCTGGTTCTATGTTGTTTGTTTTTTTCATTTTCTTTTTTCTCCCTTTTAGACTTTTCCGAACGCGCAGCTCCGTTCAGATACGCACAGAGTTCCTCCAGATTATCTGCCGGTAGAATCTCGATTCCTTTTACGAGTCTTCCTTCTGTCTCATTCTCTCCGGGCAGGATAAAGCTTTTACATCCTTGTTCTTTCGCCTCTATCACCATCGGCAGAACTCCCGGTACACCTCTTATTTTCCCCTCCAGACTCAATTCCCCTGTTACGATCACCCGTTCCATTGCTTCTTCCGGTATATACCCCATAGCTGCCAGCACCGCCAGAGCAATCGGCAGATCAAACGATGCCCCTTTTTTCCGGACAGTTGCCGGCGCAAGATTGACAATGATTTTCTTTGCCGGAAGTTTCATCCCCGAATTGCGGATTGCTGTTCTCACCCGTTCTGATGCCTCTTTCACTTCCGAAGACAGATATCCCACCATATGGAACATCGGAAGTCCGTTACTTACATCCGCTTCCACACGGATCATCTCTACCCCCAGTCCCTGAACTGAAGCAGATAAAACTGTACAAAATGCCATCTGCACACTCCTTTCCATACCAGACCATGCAGAACCTGTCCTTATATAAGCATCTTTTCTGCCTTATTTGTCCGGCACTCATATAAAATTGTTTTGATATAGTTGATAACTTGACCGATTCGGTCATCTACAGAATCCGCCACTGGCGGTCCAGATTTAGAAAACGAAAAAGAATAGTCTGTACTTGATCACTCATCTTCGTTAAATGTGCAATCATCATAGCCTATTCTTTCCGCCGTGTCAATATTTTTCTAATTTCACTTTCATTTTACTTTTTGATTTTCTATCCATGCGTCCAAGCACGATGCTAAAGATTCCACTTAATATCAGCAAAAAATAAAAGCTGATCCCCCGATTCACCAGTACTGCCGCTGCCACCGGAACAGAAGTAAAGATACCTGCAAACAACTTTACGAATGAGAATTCACTAATTCCCTCAGCTCCCGGGAACGGAAGAAGTGCTGTAGTCATATACAAAATGATCTGATGCAGAAACATACTTCCATAAGAACTGCCGGACTCTCCCATTGCATGATACACTGCCCATGGAACACTGAACCAGCAGATGATCTGGATCAGACTGACTGTTGTCACTTTTAACGCAAGTACCGGATCCCTTTTAAAAAACAATTTACAATCTTCAAAATCACGAACAATCTCGTCCATCTTAGCGCCCAATCTCTTCTTATTCCCAAACGGGAGTTTCATGATCAGGAAACGTATTCCATTTACAATCTTCTTTTTCAGACCTTCGGATAACATTATGACCACCAGTGCTGCTATAAAAATCAGATTCATCAGATACCCGAGAGCCGCCAATGCCAGCATCATCTTATTCAGACGTATCCTTCCCGTCAGTATCCAGAACGTTGCTACATTTTCCATCAGAAATGCTGCAATCTGAAAACTGGTGAGTTCTGTCAGAAGAGCCATCGTTCCATGTGCCACATGGATATTATCCTTATTCATCACATATAACTGTACCGGCTGTCCGCCTGTTGCAGATGGGGTGATCGAACTGAAAAAATAGCCGGTATAAGCATATTTCATACCCTGTCTGAAACTTACCTGATATCCAAATGAATTCAATACGCTCCTCAGATTGATTGCTTCCGCGATATTGAATACCGCCGCCAGTATAAGCCCTGCTGCCATCCATTGCGGCTTCGCACTTTTCATGGCATTCCACACAGATTCCATATCTGCACCCTTCAAAATAACGAAACATACCAACAGTGCTAAAACCGGAAATAAAACCATATACTTTTTAATCGATCTCTGACTCACCTGCTGTTCCATATTTTTCTTCTATCCTTCTGAATTCATACCCCTGCGCTTTCAACAATGGGATTGCTTTTTTCAATGCTTCTATCGTTCTTCCCGGTGCTCCGTTCTCCCCTCTGCCGTCATGCAGACAGATAACCGCACCCGGAAAGACTCTTCTTAATATCTTATTGCAGATACTGTCCGGGGTCTCTTTCGCTGACCAGTCCTGTGCCATCACATCCCAGAATACCAGATTCAGATGCAGCTTCCGTATCCAGAACAGACTTGCCAGGTTCAGATGTCCCCACGGTGGTCTGTACCATTTCACTGCAATATCCATCTTCTCCATAATCTTTTTCGATTCTTTCACATCACGGCCGGTTCTTCCCGGTCCGGAAAGCATCGCACTTTCGTGGCTCAACGAATGTATTCCGACCTGGTATCCGCTCTTTTTCATCCGTTCCACGATCCTGGGATGCTTCCGAGCAGATCCTGCGACCATGAAAAATGCTGCCGGAATCTGTTCCTTCTCCAGAAAATCGAGTAATATATTCGTATATACTGTATCCGGACCGTCATCAAATGTCAGGTACAAAACCTTCTCTTCCCGGGATGCCCTCTGTCTGCTTCTGAAAATCCAACGGTATTTCAGCAAATACGTCGGAATCACACTATAACTCAGTGCTGCGACACAGGCCAGTCCCAGCTTTGCAGTCTTTGGTATATTCATTATGCCGTCATCCTTTCTTCCATGATCCCTACTGCCTCATCCAATGATACTTCTATCATCTCTTTACAGGCACGCCTTACATTTCCGGTCATTTCTTCCATCATTTTTTCATCACTTAACAGCTTTTCCAGTTCCGGAATATAGTCTTCACGTCTGCCCCATATGACTTTGGCAAATCCTTTTTCTGCCGCATACCTTGCATTATTCATCTCCTGCTCCAGAAACGGGTGGATGACAAATAGCGGAACCTGACTGTGCAGAATTTCAAACAACGTAATTCCGCCTGCTTTTGTAATCACAAGGTCTGCCCCGCGCATATATCTGCTGATATTTTCCGTGTATCCAAGTACTTCCACATCCTCATAGCGATTCACCCATTCCTCATACATCTTATGATTTTTTCCGGTAATGACTACGCTCTCAACGCCTTGCATGCTATGTAATTTTTCAAGCAATTCTTTCAGATCCGGCATCAGCCCAAGTCCGCCTCCCATAATGAGCACCCTGCGTGTTCTGTTTCTTTCCCGTTTCTGACGGCAATCTGCATCCAGGAACTGCTGGCGAACCGGAATTCCTGTCACAAGAATATCTTCCGCCCTGGTCCCCTCCTTCATCAGATGCCTTTTGATCTCCTGTGTCGGAGCAAGATAGATGTCTGTCTGTGGTGCTGTCCACTCCGGATGCATACTGATATCTGTGATGCAGGTCACAAGTGGTGTTTTAAGCCCTGTCTTTTCTTTATAGGATGCAATTGCTTTTACACACATCGGATGTGTACAGACGATCACATCTGGTTGTTCTCCATCCATGATCTTCTTTAACCTTTTATAGAGTGCCTTTCCCCTTGGCTGTATTTCTACCTTCATCCTTCCGGACATTTTGTAGATAAAATTATAAATCCCGTAACAGTGCTCTACCATCATGCGGAATCCACCGAAAATGAATTTACTGATATGTGGATATAACTCTTCCAGAAGATCTTTTTTTTCAATTTCTGCCTGTTCATCTATTTTCCGGAACTGTTCGCAGATCGCATTGGCTGCCATCTCATGTCCCATTCCAAATCTACCACTTAACACCAGTACTTTCATAACTGCCACCCTTTCTCACATACCATTTTGCATGCCTCTTTCTTATGGTGTTAAGTATAGACTTTGATTCTTAAAATAACGGATATAGAATTCTAAAGATTTTTTAAAGACTTTTCTAAGAAGTGAAAAAGTTTCTTAATTTTTCAATCGCACTCTTCTCAATTCTTGATACATACGATCTGGAAATGCCGAGCATTGCTGCAATTTCCCGCTGTGTATATTCCTCTTCATTATACAGGCCATACCGCAGCTTCAGTACCATTCGTTCTCTCTGAGACAATACCGATTCCACCTGCTGATACAGACGGATCACATCTTCCTTACGTTCCAGTCTTCGGTAGACATCTTCTTCATTCATCTCAATCACATCAAATAATTGTATCTCATTGCCTTCCCGGTCCGTTCCGATCGGTTCATACAAAGATACTTCTTTTGAACTTTTTTTCTTACCTCTCAAGTACATCAATACTTCATTTTCGATGCACCTTGCTGCATACGACGCAAGCCTTGCGCTCTTATCCGGATCAAACGTTACAACAGCCTTCATAAGCCCGATGGTTCCGATCGACAGAAGGTCTTCCATCTCTTCCGGAGGCGGCTGGTACTTTTTCACGATATGTGCAACCAGACGCAGATTCCGTTCTATTAGAATGTGCTTTGCTTCCAGATCACCCTCTGTATATTTCTGCATATAGTACTTTTCTTCCGCTGCCGTCAATGGTTGGGGAAATGACTTCAAGACAAAGCACCTCTTAGGCAGATTTATTATATTCTATGCAAAAAGCAGTGATTCTGTGCTTTTCCATTTTTGCACTGAATCACTGCTTTCTCTGTTACTTGTCTGCCCTATTCCGTTACACCTTCCTGGCGTCTTAAAATATCATATACGGAAGCTTCTCCGCTTAATGCCACATACAGCACCTGCTTTGGATGCGGCGCACTCTCCTGCTCCTGCCCATCCTCATCTATGATCTTTTTCACCGTTACTTCTACGTTCTGTCCGTCCGGTTTCATAATCTCGACAGTCTCACCTACGGAGAACTTATTTCTCTGTTCGATGCGGTACATGCCATCTTTAATCCCGCCGATAATCCCAAGATAAGTGTACTCTTTGATATACGTGTTACTATCGTAGATCTGGCTCTCGTCACCCGGTTTTCCAAAATAAAATCCTGTCGTAAACTGACGATACGTACAGTTCGAAATCTGATCCCTGTACCAAGGCATATTCGCCTCATATTTCTTCGGATCCTCCAGATAATCATCGATCGCCTTGCGGTAAGTTCTTGCAACCGTCGCCACATACAGAGCCGTCTTCATACGTCCCTCGATCTTAAAACTATCAATTCCCGCATCGATCATTTCCGGAATGTGTTCAATCATACACAGATCCTTGGAGTTGAAAATGTATGTTCCTCTTTCATTCTCATACACCGGCATATATTCGCCCGGTCTTGTCTCTTCTACCACGGAATATTTCCAACGGCACGGATGTGTACAGGCACCCTGATTGGCATCTCTTCCCGTAAAGAAATTGCTCAGCAGGCATCTTCCGGAATAAGAGATACACATTGCCCCATGGATAAAACTTTCAATCTCCATCTCTGCCGGGATATGCGCACGGATCTCCCTGATTTCTTTTAATGAAAGTTCTCTGGCTGTTACCACACGCTTTGCCCCCAGGTTCCACCAGAAGTTGAATGTTCCATAGTTCGTGTTATTTGCCTGTGTGCTGACATGTCTTTCTATCTCCGGACAGATTTCTTTTGCAAGCATGAAGATTGCCGGATCTGCAATGATCAGCGCATCCGGTCCGATCTCTTTTAGTTCTTTTAAATACTCTGCTGCACCTTCCAGGTCATCATTATGCGCAAGAATATTTACAGTGACATGAACTCTTGCTCCATGCTCATGCGCAAACTGCACGCCTTCTTTCATGTCTTCCATAGAGAAGTTCTTTGCCTTTGCACGAAGTCCAAATGCCTCTCCTCCGATATATACTGCATCTGCACCAAACATAACCGCAGTCTTCAACACTTCCAGACTGCTTGCAGGAATCAGTAATTCTGGATGTCTGTTTCTCATCTTATCGATTCTCCTTCTCCTCTTTTTTCTTCTTGATACTGAGTGCCACACCATCACCCAACGGGATGATCGATGTCTCCAGCACATTGCTGTGCTTTAATTCATAGAGGTAATCCCGCATACGGCTGTGGATGGTACGGTTCCGCCTCTCTACCGCAAATCTGGATTCTATGATATCCCCATCCTGTAATACATTGTCTGACATCAGGATACCTCCATCCGCAAGCAGTCTTACTGCCTCCGGCATATAATGGATATACTGTCCCTTGGCCGCATCCATAAAGATAAAATCATATGGACCTTCCAGGGTCTTCATCACTTCCAGGGCATCCCCTTCGATCAGCGTGATCTGTTCTTCTTTCCCCGCACGCTTAAAGTTGTTTCGCGCAATCGGGATTCTTTTTTCATAGTTTTCTATTGTTGTGATACGGCTTCCTTCCGGAAGATATTCACTCATTAAGATTGCCGAAAATCCGACTGCTGTGCCCACCTCCAGCACTCTGGCCGGGCGGTTCATTAACATCATTACCTTTAAGAAGCTCTGGGTTTCTTTGCGGATGATCGGTACGAAGTTTTCCAATGCTTCCTGTTCGATTGCCTCTATCACAGGATTCTCCGGACGTTCCAACGACCGGATGTATGTAACCATACGTTCATCTACGATCATAGTATCTCTACCTCTGTTCTAACTGTTTGTACCTGTTCTTTCCTGCAGTTTCTCTTAGGATTCTACAAGGAAACGAGCCGTACATTGTACAAAACCAGCCTCACACACTGTGTCGGAAGGCGCCGGTTTCGTACTATGTGGCGGCTCATTTTTTTCTTTTTTTATACGTCCATAATGATTGGGAGGATCATTGGTCTTCTCTTGGTACGTTTCCAAATGAAATCGTTCATCGTATCACGGATCACAAGCTTGATCTTACTCCAGTCTGCGTTGCGCTGATGTGTCAGACAATCCTCCACTGCATCTGTAAGGACTTTTCTTGCCTCTTCCATCAGGCTTTCGGACTCTCTTACATAGACGAATCCACGCGATACAATATCCGGACCCGCAAGAAGCTGATTGCTTCCTTTTTCCAGTGTCAGTACAACGATCATAATACCGTCTTCCGCCAGATGCTGTCTGTCACGAAGTACAATATTTCCAACATCTCCTACACCAAGTCCGTCTACCAGAATCTCTCCTGTGTGTACATTGTCTACTACTTTTGCTTCCTTCTCACTGACTTCCAGAACATTACCGGATTTCAGGATGAAAATATTATCTTTTGGAATGCCAAGCATTCTGGCAATTCCCGCATTGGCTTTGAGGTGACGGTATTCTCCGTGAACCGGGATCGCATATTTCGGTTTTACCAGAGAATAGATCAGTTTCAGTTCTTCCTGACATGCATGACCGGATACATGTGCATCCTGGAAGATGACATTCGCTCCCTTAGCTGTCAGTTCATTGATTACCTTGGATACAGACTTTTCATTTCCAGGGATCGGATTCGAACTGAAGATGATCGTATCACCAGGCATGATCGTTACTTTCTTATGCACATCTGCTGCCATACGCGACAGAGCTGCCATAGATTCTCCCTGGCTTCCGGTTGTGATCAGAACGGTCTTCTCCGGCGGATAATTCTTAAGCTGGTCGATCTCGATCAATGTCTTATCCGGAACATTTAAGTATCCCAGTTCCTGTGCAACCTGGATGATGTTCACCATGCTTCGTCCCTCTACGACCACCTTACGGTCATATTTACATGCCGTATTGATGATCTGCTGTACACGATCTACATTTGACGCAAATGTTGCAATGATAATTCTGGTATCTTTATGCTCTGCAAAAACATGATCAAATGTGATACCTACCGTACGCTCTGACTGTGTAAATCCTGGTCTCTCGGCATTGGTACTGTCTGACATCAGTGCCAGTACGCCTTTCTTACCGATCTCTGCAAATCTCTGCAGATCGATCGCATCGCCATATACCGGTGTATAATCTACTTTAAAGTCTCCTGTATGCACAACAATACCGGCCGGTGAATAGATTGCCAGTGCTGCCGCATCCTGAATACTGTGGTTTGTCTTAATAAATTCGATACGGAACTGTCCCAGATTGATCGACTGTCCGTGTCTGACAACTTTTCTTCTTGTACTGCGGAGCAGATTGTGTTCCGTCAGCTTTTTCTCAATGATTCCCATCGTAAGCTTTGTCGCATAGATAGGAAGATTCAGTTCTCTTAATACATAAGGAAGTGCACCGATATGGTCCTCATGTCCATGGGTTATTACAAATCCTTTTACTTTCTGAATGTTATCTTTCAGGTAGGTGACATCCGGAATGACCAAGTCGATTCCGAGCATATCCTCCTCCGGGAAAGATAATCCGCAGTCTACAACAATAATACTGTCTTCATACTCAAAAGCTGTGATGTTCATTCCGATCTTTTCCAGACCTCCGAGTGGAATGATACGCATTTTTCCATTGTTTTCTCTTTTCAAAATTACACCTCCACGTGTTTACCGCACTACTTTTTTCTGCCTCTTTTTTGGCACTCCCTGCACTGTCCATAGAACTTTAATTCGTGGTCTAACACATGAAATCCCGTGGTATCTTCGATCTTATCTTCCAGATCTTCCAACAGATCATCCTTAAACGGAAGAATCTTACCACATGTTCTGCATATCAGATGGTGATGATGATGTCTTTCTTCTCCATCAAAGAATTCTCCGATTTCATAACGTGCACATCCATCATCAAGACTGATACGATCCACCAATTGCATTTCCAGTAACAACTGCACTGTCCGGTATATAGTTGCCAGCCCAATCTCCGGATAATCTTCTCTTACTAATTCATAAATATCTTCTGCAGTCAGATGCTTATCGCGGTGATCTGCAAGGACCTCCAGTACCAGTATACGCTGGTTGGTAACTTTCAACCCCTTCTCTCTCAGCATTTCTTTAAACTTCTCTTTACTGATAGACATTCCAAACTACCTTTCAATCTCTACATCTTCAAGTAGTTCTTCAAATACTTTCAGAACAGCAGAAAGCTCTACATCATCCTCTACGATCTCGTATACGCTCTCTGACTGGCTCTCTCCTGATGTGTCTTTCAGAATCAGACATTCTGCATCATCTTCTTCCGAATCCGTCACCAGAATATATGACACACCACCAACTTTCGTCTGTTCAAGTACATAAAAATCTACTTCTTCATTCATCTCTTCGGACATGAATTTAATCTTTTCCATCTGCAATCTACCTCTTAATCCAGTGGCGTGTGTGCAAGTGAATCCAGATATCCCTGCAATATAAAAACAGCCGCAATCTTATCAATATATTTCTTACGGTCTTCACGCCTTACCTTATTCTCTATTAAAGTCCGTTCAGCTTCTACCGTGGTCAGACGCTCGTCCCACATCACGACCTCCAGGCCGGTCCGTCTTTTTAACATCTCACCAAATGCCATTGATTTTTCCGCACGATCTCCAATATCATTGTTCATATGCTTCGGAAGTCCGAGGACAATCTTCGTAACCTGATACTCTTCGATCAGTGCTTCGATACGCGCACAGGTCTTTCTGAGCTTGTTCTCGTCCTTTCTGCATATAGTCTCCACTCCCTGAGCAGTAATTCCCAACGGATCACTGACAGCAACACCTACCGTCTTGGATCCATAGTCCAGTCCCATGATTCTCATAGTCATTATTTCCACTCATTATGCTCAATATACGTCTTGAGCATCTCTTCTACCAGTTCATCTCTTTCCATCTTCATGATCAGACTTCTGGCTCCGTTATGGCTTGTGATATAAGTCGGATCGCCGGACATAATGTATCCTACGATCTGATTTACCGGATTATATCCCTTTTCACTCAATGCCTTGTATACGATTTCCAGAATATCTTTTGCACTGATCTGCGGTCCACTTTCCACCTGGAAAAACTGGGTATTTGTCATATTTTTCATGTAATCACGTCCTCCAAAAATATTTCAATTTTATTCTACATGATTAAATCTTAAATTTCAATGCAATATTTGTAATTGGTTTTCAATTTCTACATTTACAAGCTGATTAATAAGATTATTCGGATTTTTTACACCAATTTTCACATATTCCTTTGTGTGGCCAATCTGTAATTCTTCTCCGTTGCGTATAATTTTCTCTTCGATCAGAACTTCCTGCGTGGTTCCGATCAGTCTTTCTTCGTATGCGGCCTGTTTTCTATGGCTCAGTTCTATAAGTTCCGCACTTCTTACAGCCTTGATCTGATCCGGGACCTGGTCTTTCATTGCTGCGGCCTTCGTTCCTTCTCTTCTGGAATATTTGAAAATGTGTGTCTCGTAGAAATCCACTTTATCTACAAATGCTTTTGACTCGGCAAATTCTTCTTCCGTTTCTCCCGGGAATCCGACGATCACATCTGTTGTAAGTGCCGGGTTACGGAAATACTTACGGAGCAGCCGGCATTTTTCGTAATACTCTTCTGCAGTGTATCTGCGGTTCATACGCTTCAGTGTTGCATTACATCCGCTCTGCAGTGACAGATGGAAATGCGGACACATCTTCGGAAGCTGTGCGATCGTCTGTACAAATTCCTCCGTGATGATTCTTGGTTCCAGTGATCCGAGGCGGATTCTTTCAATTCCATCTACTTCGTGGATCGCAAGGATCAGGGATAACAGATTGTCATCGCAGTCGATTCCATAGGAACTCAGATGGATTCCCGTCAGTACCACTTCTTTGTATCCGTTGGCCGCCAATGTCTTTACTTCTTCAAGTACGCTGTCACGGCTTCTGCTTCTTACTCTTCCTCTTGCAAATGGAATAATACAGTAAGAACAGAACTGGTTACATCCATCCTGTACCTTGATATACGCTCTCGTATGCTCTGCTGCCGTGCTTAAATGCAGATCTTCATACGCTTTTTCATGATTGATATCCAGAATCTCCTGATAGGTCTCTGCCGCTTTTTCCTGTTTTGCCGGTGTTCCGGCCTGGGCATCCGGATTTTTCTCTTTCTCATAATTTTCCAGGATCTCGACAATATTCTGCTTCTTGTTATTTCCGATGACAATATCGATTCCATCCGGGATGTCATCTTTTCTGGCCTGCACGTAACAGCCACAGGCAACGACAATCGAATCCGGATTCATCTTTCTTGCCCTGTGCAGCATCTGTCTGGATTTCCGGTCTGCCATATTTGTCACTGTACAGGTATTGATGATATACACATCTGCACCTTCCTGAAACGGCACGATCTCATATCCGTGCTTTTCCAGCAGTTCCTGCATGGCTTCCGTCTCATACGCATTCACTTTGCACCCGAGATTATGCAATGCTACTTTCTTCATGTATCTGTTCCTTTCTTTTTACACATTGTTGTAACTTCTAACGAAAATCTTCTGAATTCTTTGGCAATTTGTTTCTTGACTTTTCCTCGTCTGACTCTTAATATATCTATAGAACAAGAAATGAATCAAGGAGGGTATTCCAATGAAAACAGTAAAAATTTCTTTAAATTCAATTGACAAAGTAAAATCATTTGTAAATGACATCACAAAATTTGATTATGATTTTGATCTTGTATCCGGAAGATATGTCATTGATGCAAAATCAATCATGGGAATCTTCAGCTTAGATCTTTCTAAACCGATCGATCTGAACATCCACGCTGATGACAACGTAGAAGAGATCATGGAAATGTTAAAACCATATCTTTGTGACTAATCAGTAATAAAAGTAAATGATCTACTTAGAGAAAGGGCTGACCTGTTTAAGGGTTCAGCCCTCTTTTTTTATTTTACTTCAATGACCTCAACAGTCTCGATCGCCTGCTTCATCAGCTCATCAATCTTCTCATTCAGATTCTCTTCCGAACGCCGGATCACATCAATATTCGGCTTTGTTACCGGATGTTTTGCCACGAAGATCGTACAGCAGTCTTCGAATGGCTGGATGGATGTCTCGTAAGTATCGATCTTCTCTGATACATCCACGATCTCCTGCTTGTCAAATCCGATCAGCGGACGGTAAACCGGCATCGTACATACATCATTGGTTGCCGCAAGGCTCTGCATGGTCTGACTTGCCACCTGTCCGATACTCTCACCTGTGATCATACCTAAGCATCCATCTTCTTTTGCAAAATGCTCTGCAATACGCATCATATATCTTCTCATAATGATCGTCAGTTCATCGTGCGGGCACTGGTCATAGATATAAAGCTGGATGTCAGTAAAGTTAACTACGTGAAGCTTGATCGGTCCGGAATATTTTGCTACCTTCTTCGCAAGATCCACAACTTTCTGTTTTGCACGCTCACTTGTATACGGCGGTGCGTGGAAATAAGTTGCTTCAAGACTCACACCACGTTTTGATACCATATATCCCGCAACCGGGCTGTCAATACCACCGGATAACAGCAGCATCGCCGAACCATTCGTTCCAACCGGCATTCCGCCTGCTCCCGGGATGATCTGTGAATACACGTAAATCTCATTTCTTACTTCTACATTGACCATGACATCCGGATGATGCACATCAACTTTGATTCCGCTCTCCGGAAATGCATACAAAATAGCCTCTCCAAGGTCACGGCTGATCTCCATAGAATTCAATGGGTACGACTTCTTTGCACGTCTGGATTCTACTTTGAATGTGAAGTTCTTATCCGGATACATCTCATCCATATATGCCACAACGTCTTTCTTCAGTTCCTCAAATCCTTTATCCTCCATACGGACAACCGGACAGATTCCGACCAGACCAAATACCTTTTTCAGATGTTCTACCGTCTCATCATAATCGTAATCTCCTTCACAGTCCACATAGATTCTCGCCTGTGACTTATGCACATCAAACTGTCCGTCCACATCCTTTAATGCATAGCGCACCTGACGTACCAGTGCATCCTCGAACAGATGACGGTTCTTTCCCTTAATTCCAATCTCTCCATATTTTAATAAAAATGTATGAAATCTCATCTTCTGATTCCTTTCCTGATTTCTTTCTCTTTTATCGTGATCTACTTAATGTCTGGTATATCTTCTAAGCATCGGTACTATATTATATAGTGCATCGAGCGTATAGTCAATCTCTTCCATCGTAGTAAATTCTGACATACTGAACCTGAGGGTCGCATCCAGGAACTCCTGCCTTGCGCCGATTCCCTTTAACACACCGCTGATCTGTGGATGATTGGATGCACATGCCGAACCGGATGATACATAGATTCCCTTATCTTCCAGCGCATGCAGCAATACTTCACTCCGGATACCTGCGATTCCTACACTGATAATATGCGGTGCCGATGTCTCATCATATAATCCGTGGATCGTCGTATTCTCAATCTTTTCCACGCCTTCGATGAAATGCTGCTTTAGCATCCTCATCTTCTCTACCTTCTTATCCAGGTTGTCGTAAATCGTCTTTGCCGCCAGGGAAAGTCCTGCGATTCCCGGTACATTTTCTGTTCCGGAACGCATATCATGCTGCTGGCCGCCTCCATAAACGATCGGACGGATCTTTACATTTTCACCGATGTATAAAGCACCCACACCCTTCGGTCCGTGGATCTTATGACCACTGACGGAACACATATCTACCTTAAGTTTCTTCGGGTAAATCTTATATTTTCCAAATCCCTGTACCGCATCGACATGGAATAAAATATCTTTATTATATGCCTTTACGATACTTGCCGCTTCCTGGATCGGCTGGACAGAACCCACCTCATTATTCACATACATGATCGATACCAGAATCGTATCTTCACACAGTGCTTCCTGCAATGCATCCAGACGGATCCTTCCATATTGATCTACCGGAAGATAGGTTACACGGAATCCTTCTTCCTCTTCCAGGAAACGCATGGTATTAATGATCGCCGGATGTTCAATAGATGACGTGATCAGGTGGTTGCCTGCACGCTTGTTCGCCCTTGCTGCACCGATCAGCGCCATATTGTCACTTTCGGTACCGCCGGAAGTAAAATACACTTCCTTTTCCTGTACTTTCCATAGTCTTGCAAATGTCTCTTTTGCTTCTTTTATATATTTTTCTGCTTCCATACCCTTGTTATGCATGGAAGACGGATTGCCATAGTCTTCACACATAACCTTCTGCACCAGTTCCCCGACGCTTCGATATGCCATAGTGGTCGCCGAATTATCCAGATATACTTCCTTCATTTCTTCACTTCCTGTACTCTTCATTCTTAGTATTAGATTATGTCTCTACCCTTCCAGATGGAACATCAGAACCGAAAGCATTGTAAGTCCGGCCGTCTCTGTACGGAGGATTCTCTTTCCAAGTGTCAGCGGCTCTGCCCCGGCTTTCACAGCCTGTTCTACTTCTTCTTTCTCAAAGCCGCCTTCCGGTCCGATAAAGATGCCAACCGACTGCCCCGGCCGGATCTCTGCAATGATCTGCTTCGTCTCTTCCATGCCTTCTGCCAGTTCATACGGGATCAGGACAACATCCAGTTCCTCTGCACACTTCAGGGCCTGTGCATAGGTACACACTTCTCCTACTGCCGGGATAATGCCTCTTCCTGCCTGCTTTGCCGCACTGACTGCGATCTGCTGCCAGCGTTCGACCTTCTTTTTTGCTTTCTTTGCATCCAACTTTACTACTGCACGCTTCGTTGCCACCGGAATCACCTGGTATACACCCAGTTCCACCGCTTTCTGCACGATCAGTTCCATCTTGTCCTGTTTTGGGAGTCCCTGAAACAGATAGATTTTTGACGGAAGTTCGCTCTCATCCTTCTTTTTCTCCAGAATCTTAAGTACCGCCATGTCTTCTTCGTAAGATTCCACCACACACACATAGAGCCACCCGTCACCGTCCCCAATGGTCAGTTCCTCGCCGGTCTTCATACGGAGCACATTCTTCATATGATTGACGTCACTGCCTTCTACATAGATTTTTTCTTCCCTCACCTGTTCCGGTGATACAAAAAAATGCTGCATATCAGATCCTCTAATTCTTTCTTGCTGTTACAGATACCCACTCACCCTGGTGATTGACTTCCAGGACTTCCAGACCTGCCTCCTTCACAGCTTCTACTACCACATCTTCTTTGTCTTCGATGATTCCACTCGTGATATAGATACCGCCCTTTTTCATCTGATGAATGATCACAGGTGTCAGCGGCACCAGTACATCTGCCAGGATATTTGCTGCTACAATATCATATTTTTCATATCCCACCTTGTCCTGTACTGCTTTATCATCAATGATGTTACCGATCATGACTTCATACTGATCTCTGCTGATTCCGTTATTGTCCATATTCTCATATGTTGCATCGATCGCACACGGATCCAGATCCGTTCCTACGGAATGCTTTGCGCCGAACTTCAATGCCAGCATTCCAAGGATTCCGCTTCCACATCCTACATCTAAGATTTCTGTATCCTCTGTCACATATTTCTTAAGCTGACGGATGCAGAGCTGTGTTGTCTCATGCATACCGGTTCCGAATGCTGTACCCGGATCGATATGGATCACCATCTTGTCACTGTCCTTCGCCTCGACATTTTCCCATGAAGGAATGACAAGAATGTCATCAATATAGAACTGATGGAAATACTGTTTCCAGTTATTCACCCAGTCTACATCCTCTGTCTGTGATTCTTCAATCGTACATTCTCCTACATTCAGGTAGCTTCTCATCTCTTCCAATTCCTGTCTGACTTTCAGTAACAGTTCCTGTTTGTCTACATCTTCGTCCAGATAGAATGTCAGATATGCACATCCATCATCTTCCGGTATATCCGGCAGGATGTCTACGAACATCTGCTCTTTGTCAGACTGGGTGAGCGGTATCTTGTCCTCGATCTGCACTCCCTCGATTCCAAGATCAGCAAGCATGCTGCTGACAATATCTTCTGCCTCTGTCGTCGTCTTCAGGCGAAACTGATTCCATTTCATATATATTCTCCTTTATGTCATCTTATATTTTTTACGTTCATTCATCGTATATGCTGCTCTTATATGCGTTATATCCGCAATCCTCCCAGTATCCATATACATTGTTTATTCTAACACCTGTGCCGTTTAAAGTAAATGTACTTCTTTTGTTAAAACTCCGTTAAGAAATTAACGTATTCTGTTCAGACCGTGTTAAGAAGCCCTTTCTTCTCTTTCACTGCCTTGCCAAAATGCATATAATGTATCCGGAAGCAAAATTCCATATCATATTTACACAAAAGCTGCCACATTGGGTTCTTTGAAATCTCCCGGCGGCGAACATCAGCAAGGAGGACTTTTTTATGAATATTGGTATTTTAATTCTTATGATCATCGGCGGAGGTGTCGGCGTACTGTCGTCTCTTTATATTGCACTCAGTTTTCCGGCAGTCATTATCTGGAAAATTTTCCGTAAGATCCGCCACGGATATAAACTTACATATTAAATTTTAACCATTATTTTACGGCAGTGTTCAGATCCTGTTCGATCTCATCCATTTCGGACAGGATCTCTTCCTGCTGTTTGTCAAATAACAATTTCTTATTGTACTGATAATACTTGTCGCAGTCATTTTCCTTCAGGAACTGAATACTGTAATAATTCGTGTTAAGCTCTGTCACGAAAGAGACCATCTCCTGACTGTCTCCGAATGCATCTTCCATGAACTCAAATGCGTGTTCCAGCGCAGCAAGTGTATGCTCTGTCAGTTCTTCCCGCCCTGCCACTTCATTGCCAAACAATTCCTTTACACGTTCAAATGCTGCTTCTCCGTCCAGATGTTCCTCTTTCGTAAGCTGTTCATAGGATTCCAGCGTATCCAGTACCTGTTTGCGTACATGATCTTCCTGCTTTGTCATCTGCTCTTCTTTCCGGAGTTTTTCGTACTTGTCCCTCGCTTCACAGACTACAAGATCGATCTGCAGATTGGATCTTAATAACTTCAGATATTCATATAAGATCGTCACAAACCGGTCTTTCAGGAAATAATCTTTAAAGCAGGTTCCCAGTCTTCCGATCAGCATGTTAACTACACTGAGACGCTCATCAAATGCTGCATACTGCAGTCTTTCCAAGGTGTCCTTTGTGTAGACACCTTCAATGATCTTCTCAAGTCCGTAATCTTTCTTGTATTTTCTGTACAGTTCCAGATAATTTGCAAAATCCTTTGCAATCTTCCAGTGCTGAATGTACTGATGAACGACCTCTCTGTCTGCTTTCTTTCCCAGCTTCTCATATGTCTTCAGAAGCTGGGAGAGATCTTCCCATCCTCTGGCCGTTGCAAAGACTCTTCCGTCTACTGTCGTCTCCATGCGATAGAAATAATCTCTGCGGATTTCCAGATATGCAAGGATTGCCGGATGGATATCTGCCTGATATGCGTATTCTTTCCAGACATCATAGTTCACATCCACATCGATCTTCTTGATACGATCGAGCGTCACCACATCAAAATCGCGAACCGACTTATTATATTCCGGCGGATTGCCTGCCGCCACGATGATCCAGCCTTCCGGGATCTTCTGATTGCCGAACATCTTACACTGCAGGAACTGCAGCATCGTCGGTGCCAGCGTCTCTGACACACAGTTGATCTCATCGATGAAGAGGATTCCTTCTTTTAATCCGGTCTCTTCCATCTTATCGTATATTGAGGCAATAATCTCACTCATCGTATATTCGGTAACGGAATATTCTTTTCCGCTATATACTTTTTTTTCAATAAATGGCAGTCCCACCGCACTCTGTCTGGTGTGGTGCGTAATCGTATATGCCACAAGCGCCACTTTACACTCTTTCGCCACCTGCTCCATCACCTGGGTCTTTCCGATTCCCGGAGGCCCCATCAAAAGAATCGGTCTCTGTCTGATCTGTGGAATCATATAATCCCCAAACTCATCTTTGGCAAGATATGCCTCGATAGAATCTTTGATTTCTTTCTTTGCTCGCTTTATATCCATTTATTTTCTTTCCTCCATGTATTTCAACATTTCCTTAAAAGTCCTGCCCTTCTTCCAGAATGATCTTGATCGCCCATGGCGGGACATCCACGTCCTCATATTCTTCCTCCATGAACACAAATGCTGTCTCGTAGACTGGGCGCTTCGCCGGATAGATTCCACGTCCGTCCGTAAAATAGATCATCCCCCGCAGATGTTCAAATGCATGCTGCCGGATCATTTCGTCCACATAGGCAAATGCCGGGCGGAAATCCGTTCCGCCTTCGCCTTTTAATTCTAACTTCTCCATATAAGATTTCAATTCTTCCTCACAGGTGATCTTCTGATCCGTCTGGATCTGGTCATCACACTGTATGATATGAATATTCACCTTCCGAAAAAAACTGTCGTTCTCACTCAACACACCGTATGTCTCTTCCAGAAACTTCTTCACCAGTTCTCCGGAGCACGACATTGATGTATCGATCACAATCACAAATTCTTCGACCTTCTGGACTTCCTTCCACTCCTGCGGCTCGATCAATGGCATATTCCCATACAACGACAAACCATAGCTGTAGAAATTATAGTCAAACGAATCCGGGTCTACCGTCATCTCTTCTTTTAAAACCGAAAACTTCCGTAAGAATTCCCGGTAATCCATCCGTTCCCGGTTCTCGACCTTCACCTGATCGATCAGACCGCCCGAACTTTCCGATGCTTCTTTGGAAAATGTCTCCATCTCCGTCTCCATACGTTCGCTGATGTCCTGCCACTGATTCTCGATCTGGCTCTGCTTCTTCTTATCCTCATCTTTCGGCCAGTAGCTGTGATCGTCCACACGGAAGTCTGACTCTAACTGTCCAAGCTTCGTTTCCGGAAATTCTTCTTTCTTCAGCACTTCATATACCCGTTCTGCTGTAAGTGTCTTCATTTTTTTCTTCAACATCCGGTACATCTCTCTTCTTGGAAGAGACCTGGCCTTCATCACACAGCGGTACTGAAGCCCGTCGATGATGGATTCTGCCACAATGTCGCAGGCCAGATGATAAATCCGCTCTTCTCTTCCCTTTCTCCGGAGCATATGCCGGAAGATACCATGCAGTACCAGATGCAGATAGATCCGGTTCACCATAACGCGGTCTTCCCGGAACAATCCCCCCAGATACTGTGGATCATAATAAAGGTACAGTCCATCCGTTCCCATGCCGTCCGCACCAATATCCGGTATAAATGGCATGCACGACAATGCAACATCCAGGAAACGCATCTTCATATAAAGCTCATTTCTTGCCGTGATCAGGATCTTTCGGCTGACAGACTCCATACGCTCCTGCATGGCAGTTGACTGTGACACAGCCTCTGGTTCTGTTGTTTCTTTCTTTATTTCTTCATTTTTTATACGTCTCTTCGTATCTGCCATATGATTTTACGCTTTTTCTCCTTACAATTCAAACGTCTTTTTCTTCTTCGGGAACAGCTCTTTTCTGACATCCATAAGCACACTCAGACTTTCCGTCCTGTTCCCCTCTGCCGCTACATCCATACCTTTCTGTAAAGACGGTTCACTCCACAGCTTCTTCTGCTCCAGGAACCGGATTCCTTCTATATCTTCTCTCTTTACCAGATACGCTGCCACCGTTTCCATATGCTCCCGTATGTATGTTTTGTAGACATTTTTGTTCTTCTCCGACAATTTCTCCGGAAAACGCAGACGGTTCAGTGCAAGCTCCACCGCCGTCTCTTCTGTATCCTCCGCAACCGTATGATAGAACATCTCATCATATTTCTTATAATCTAATTCCCGGTTATAAAAGCACTGGCGGTAGTATCCTCCCGCACCGTGGTGGTGCGTCTCCAGGATTCTTGCCGGCGTATTCTCTACTGCTTCTTCATAGTGTTCCGGGAAAAGGATTCTGGCTTCCCACATCTGTCCATCTGTACAGTTTTTTTCTTCACCTGCATCATATCGCCAACTGTATCCATACAGATTTACACGGATCTGATAGCGCATCTCTTCCACAATGGATTTTAGACAACTTTTCTTCCCCTCACGGAAATAAATCTCTACTTCCGTCAGATGGCAGCCCGTCAGCGCACCGCCTCCCATGTCCAGCAGCTGATTTCCCATAACCAGTTTCTTAAGATTCCGGCAGCGGTAGAATGCGTAACGACCAACTTCTTCCAAGTCTTCCGGCAGCCAGATTTCTTCCACTTCCAGATTCCTGGCAAATGCATAGTCATCCAGTGCGGTCACAGCTTCGCCTTCTATCTCATCCGGCAGGACCACGTAACTGTCCGTCCCGGAATATTCTGTGATCATCATGCCCTTCGCTGTCTTTTTATACCGAATCTCCGGCGTGATCATATTGTCCTGCTTTTTATTCTTTACCTGTTCATTTATTTTTACATCCATATTCCATTCAATTCCGTCCCTTTTTCTTTCTTCCCTATACTACTATGATTCCCTGCTATTTGCAAGGCAGGTCATAACTTTGTATTCGCTGCATATATATGAACAAATGATTCTTGCGGAGTTCTTATGTCCCGGTTACATAATTACAAACCATTGATCCTCTTATTCTTCTTTTCATTCTGTTTCTTTGCAGGCGGACAGATTGCCCGGATCTTTCCACCTGCGTCTGTCAGAACAGATGATAAAAGTCCATCCGGTAATGCAGCTTCCTCCGGCACAGTTCCGACAGCCTCGACTTCCGGCAATCCCCTCTCCACGATTCTGCCGGCTGCCGAAAACTGGGGTCTCAGCTTTCAGGAGGAAGGCAAAGTTCCTGTCGGTAATGCATCTTTCGATGAGCTTCAGCAATATCACGCCTACTATGCACAAAAGACGGATAAAAAAGTCATCTATCTCACTTTTGACTGCGGCTATGAAAACGGAAATACACCGGCTATCTTGAATGCTTTAAAACGGCACAACGTTCAAGCCACATTTTTTGTTGTCGGAAACTTTCTGCGTGATAATCCGGAACTGATAAAGCAGATGTTAAAAGGAGGCCATACCATCGGCAATCATACCTTCCATCACCCCGATATGTCCCAAATTGCAACAAAGGAGACATTTTCCAGAGAACTTAAGAGTGTAGAAACTCTGTATAAAGATATCACAGGCAAATCCATGACCCGCTTCTACCGGCCGCCACAGGGAAAATACAGTACTGAAAATCTGCAGATGGCAAAAGACATGGGATATCATACCTTCTTCTGGAGTCTTGCCTACGTTGACTGGCTGGCCGACGCGCAGCCATCCAAAGAAGAAGCCTTTGACAAGCTTCTCGGACGGATCCATCCGGGTGCCATCGTGCTGCTGCATAACACCTCCAGTACCAATGGCGAGATTCTGGATGAGCTGCTTGCAAAATGGGAGGAGATGGGGTATACATTTTCTACACTCAAAAAGCTTGTCAGGAACACTTGAAAATAAAAACAAACCGGTTTGCTTCCATCAATTTCTTTCTGATTTCTGCAAACCGGTTCATTCTATTCATCCTATTTTAATCGAGATCAATCACATCCATTTTGAATGTATCATCCATCTCCGCATGACTTCTTCTCTTTTCCGGATGATTACTTAAAAGATCTGCTGTCGCATCAAACAGATCGTCATCATCATAACCTGCTCCGAACAGATCATAATCATCATCTTCTGAATAATAACCTTCAAAGTTGTCAAATGCTTCTTCATCCAGAGGTGTAAATGCTTCAAAATCATTGGTATCCTCCAGATTGATCTTCTTAACAGGTTTACGGATTGCCGGACCTGTCTCGTCTAAGGCACGGACACCTTTGGATGGTTTCTTTTCTCTTTCAGGTTCTGTACGCCTTGCTGGCTTTTTCTGCCTTGCTGATTGTTTCTTAGCAGGCTTGTGCTCCATTGCTTTTGCAATATTTTCTGTCACCCATGGATCCTCATCATCGAAATCATCCTCATAATCTTCAAATTCGTCTTCTCCATAGTCAAATCTTGACGTTTTCTTTACAGCTACTGGTTTTTTAGCTGTCTTTTTATTTTTCTTCTTCTCTTTATTTACTTTTTTCGCAGCTTTTTTCTGAATCTTCTTCTCTGCTTCTTCCTCATCCATATCAATTCCATATTCGTCATACAGATCATCCAATTCAAGATCTCTATAATGAAGTTTTACAGAAGTAATAATTACTACGATCAGCAGTACTGCAAAAAGAACAAGTGCAATAATTACTACGATATCCAAAAAACTATCTACAAAATTTAAAATTTTTCCCCAGATTCCTTTTCCGTTATTGACAGTAGAATCTGACGCTGAAGATGTTCCTGATGATGGCGAATATTTCTGGTACGTACCATCTGTTGTATCATAACGGTATGTTGTCTTTTCTCCATCCGAATTCATCGCATAGACAATATAATATTCCGCATTCTTTGTATCCTGCCATGTATCAAACTCTTTTCCGTTTAATGTAAGTGATGTCTTCTGATACTGGCTTGGCAATGAGATATTTCCGTCATCAGCCAAAGGAATAATATATCTGCCCTTTGCAACCTCTATTACTTCAAGAGGAGCGAATTTTCCGGTATCAGTGTCATACAGATAAAAATCCGCATCTCCTCCGTTTTCAGGTGTAAGATACATTGCAAGTGCACCACTTGATTCCTGCTTAATAATCTGATGATCTGTTCCTTCAAATTTCAACGCATCTCTTACAAAACCATCAGGAATAATCGTATCCGAAAAATCATCCGTTACGATATATTTTGATTTTCCAATCTTAACCTCTGTTCCACCAGCAGCCGAACTGGTATCTTCCTCCTGAATCAGCGATTTATCGCCTTCTGCTATGCTGACAGATGAAGAACCTGGCGTAATCTCCAATGCAACTCCATTGCTATCAATTCCATCAACCTTAGCAACTTCTACCGATGTTGTTCCCTCATCCAATGCCTGGAATTTTAAATTGAATTCCATCGTTGTTCCGGCATTTTCATCATTTCTTGATATTGTAATTGTTCCGTCTCCACCTGTAGCATCATCACCGCTGATGAAGCGCAGCTTTGTTTTATCATAGCTTAATGTTGCCTGAATTGTATTTAACGCTTTCGCAGATGAAACCTTTGCCGTTACATCTACCTCTGCTCCGACACTGGTCTGCGGATCAGAAAATCTGAATTCTGCTGCGGTTGCACTTGCCACACATGTCATTCCAACACACAACATACACATCAAAAGAAATGATACAATTATTTTTTTGACTTTTTTCATGAATAATACCCCTTTTTCTATCTTTATGGTGTTCTACTCTGTGGTACCTTCGCCGCCAGTTGATTCTCCGCCTGTCCCGGTTGAAGTATCTCCCGTTGATGTACCATTTCCTGTCGTTCCTGTACTTCCTGTTGTTCCGCTTCCTGTTCCGGTTGATGTACCACTTCCCGTACTTGTTCCAGTTGTGCTTCCGGTTGTACTTCCCGTTGTCCCTGTACTTCCCGAAGTACCACTGTTACCACTCGTTCCCGATCTGTACGAAGTGCTTCCGGTTGTTCCTGTACTTCCCGAACTGTTCTTTGTTGTTCCACTGTTTCCGGAATATGTCTCTTCCGGCTGTTGCATAAACTCCTGCGTTGATTCGTCTGTATCCGCATCTCTGTTTCCGGCTTTTTTCTCTATCTTTGCACTGATACCCGATACTGTGGAAGACACATCATAATTATCACTTTCTCCATAGAAGAAACTATGCAGCTGCTTTACATTACTTTCCATTGTAACCGGAATAACAACGCTTCCTACATTTCCCAATGTATCGGTTGTCTTATCAAATGGGAACCCTGTTGTTTCTCCCAGTTCATAATCAAACGCATCTTTCGCATATTCAAGGATTTCTGTCATTGTGAAGTTTGTCGAAACCTCCGGAAAGACCTTATCAATAATCTTATTCAACTGTGCCGGTGATGCCTGTTGCAGCTTCTCTACAACTTTCTGCAGAACCGCCCGCTGCCTTTCTGCACGTCTGAAATCATCTCCGGCCGTGTATCTGATTCTGGCATATGCAGTTGCCTGCACACCATTCAGAGTCTGTGTTCCCGGTTCTGTAACTCCCGGAGACAGCTTTCCGGTCACCTTCATAATTTCCTGAACATAACCACAGATGTACGGCATTTCATCTTCCTGTACATCGATATCAATTCCGCCCACAGAATCTACAATGTCTATCATCGAGTTGAAATTCACCGTTACATAATGTTCTATATTCATATCCAAATTCTTATTTAACACTGAAAGAGCACCTTCCGGACCGCCATATGAATATGCTGCATTGATTTTATTCAATGTTCCATCTTCCTGCTCTGACAATGTGTCTCTATATATCGATGCAATTTTCACCTTCATTGTCTTCTTATTCAGGCTTGCAATCATTATTGTATCACTTCTAGTTCCTTTATCCAGATCATTGTCTCTTGAATCCACACCAAACAATGCAACGTTCAGATATCCGCTTCCTCTTTTTTTGGCTTCCTTTGAAACGCTTAATTTATCTGTATCTAACTTTACTGTATTGATCTTCGAAAGTTTACTGGCTACAATGACAGCTCCAATCGCTGCTACCGTTACCAATGTTCCTCCAAGAATGGCTCCAATCTTCTTACCCAAAGACCAGGATGCAAAACCCCTTGTTTTCGACCTTCGTCCCCGTCTTTTATATCTTTTTTTATCTTTTGCCATTACTTTTTATATCCTTTCTTCAGCCGTAGCTTATCATATCATATCTATATTACCTTAAAATATGACAAACTTCAATCAAAAATAAAGCTTTTCGTCTACTTTTCCCAGTAACCCGGACTCATCGAACACCATTTAACGACTTTATCCGGCAATTTTTTATACATTTTCCCCATCCGGTAACCAATGTACTTACACCCACTTTGATAAACCAGTTTGGGAACCAGATGTATTTTCCGCCGTTTTACCAAATGAGCGGCTGTCTGCTTCACCAGTTTTATTCCTTCGCTTTCAGACTTTATACCCTCAAATACTTCCGGATGTTCTGCCTGTGACACAGCCATATCAAAATTGCGGTGAAACTGCTGCATCCCTGTATAATTATGCGAGTGAATCACTCTCGCTTCAGCCACATAAGCGACCTTATATCCGGCATTTATCATATGACCGGCCAATATCATATCCTCATTAAATATTGTTTTCTTGCAGAATCCACCTGCTTTTTCATAAATATTCCGTTTATATGCCGCACAAACGTTAGAACAGAAGAATGTTTTAATGCCCATTTCCTGTAAATCTTCCTTACTTTTTATCCGGCTGTTTTCCGGGTAATTGAATTTTCTGGTATATTTTTCTATATAATTACAATCAGATGCTGCAAGCTGACGTGCATACGCCGCCCCGGTCATTTCATCTTCTTCCAGTACTTTCACCAGATTTCCAATCACATATTCATCTGCTGGCACTGCATCCTGTGTCATAAATACAACAATTTCCGCCTTTGACATCTGCATTCCCATATCCCGTGTTGCGCCATGATCAAATTCCCGGCGTTCTATATGGGATACTTTTACCTTTTCCATCTGCTCTACTTCTTTCGGAAACCTTCCGGCCTTTGTATTGATCACAAAAATAGTGCCGATCGGATATTCCTGTTCCTGAAGTTTTTTCACAAGTCTGCTAAATTTTTCATCTGGTCTGTATGATGGTATCACCACATCTACAGAAGTCTGATCGTTATTCATCTTTTCTTTTTCATCCTCTATTTCTTATCATATCCTACATAGCAATAAATCATCCCTGTAATGATCAGCCAGAACCATGTCGCAGGACTGCTGAACCATGTTGTAAAAAATGCAAGAGCCAGATACACTGCAATCTGTCCATAAAAAAGATATACAACCGGGTTATCACTTTTTTTAATAATATCAATAATGACCTTTGCCACAACACCAATAAGCAAAGCTATCACAAATACTCCAATGACTCCAAAATCATAATAAGCATCATAAAACATTGTAAGCGTTGTCAATTCGGTACTGGTCAGATAGACCGTTGCCGGAACCAGATTTGGCATTACAAATTTCAATCCCGTTAATGACACAAACGGGAATAACATCCGCAGGCCATAAGAAAATTTCGGCAGATTTTTCACCAGACAGTCAAAATTATCGTAGTTATTAGCAATATAGATATACGGCTGGGTCAGAAACACCGGCATATGTGTATATTTCATTTTAAATACATTGTTCAAATATATCGCATCCCGCTTCTGTGACAATGTAATCACCACATACGCTGCACAAACCACAAGACCAAGAAGAACCAAGGTACTTTTCCGCATATTTTTATTTACCAGTATATAAATGACTGCTGCCACACCTATTTCAAACAGAAACTGAAATCTCGATACATAGAGAAACGGAACTGCAAATGCCACTATATTTGCAATAATGATTGCTCCATTACGCCACTTACTTTCCTCAGAATCGATTTTTTTCCAAAGCACCGTAAGTCCCGGTATCAGGATACAACTGATTGCACAATAATGAAGATAATGTAAAGCCGACATTCTGAAATAAGAATACGAATAAGGTTCGTCTGAAAAAACCGGAATATAACCGATCCGGATAATTTCGATTACAAAACATCCGGCCGACACAACCAGCAGCAACATAATACATCGAAAAAGCCTGTTTGCCTTTTTTTTATTTTTTTCAGGTTCTTTTCCCTCTACCCTGCTATACTTTCTTCCCCATTCATATCCTATTCCAAAAGCTATATATATCACAAAAAAGCTCAACCAGGTTATATAGCTCCATGTATCCTGTAATGTACTGAGTTTCAGACAGCTGATTCCCTGGCCCCCTACCCAGGCAAGTGTAAACAGAGCCCTCAGTTCCACAAAGCTTCCACTTTCCCTTACCCAGTGAACATACAAATAAACAGCTTCCACAATCAGAATAATTCCCGAAGCATAATACCATTTTGCCAGTGACGCTATGTAACTGACAAAAAAGCTCAGCATATAAGTTCCATATTCTAAAATAATTTTATTCCGTTCCCTCATTCAGACTGTCTCCTTTAAACGTAGACTCCATTGCATCTGTATTATCTGCTGTTATATCCGTCAGATAAACAATGTCACTGTCAATCTCTTTTACTTTGTCTGATGCCTCATAAGAATCATCATTAAACAGTTCCTGATGTAATTGCTTTACATTCTGTTCCAAACCGATTGGAATGACAAAAGATACACCGCTATGATTCTTCACTGTTTCACTGGTTGTTACCTGATATGGGAATCCATTTGTTGACACCAGATTATAATTCAGTGCATTCGCTGCAAATCCCAGAATCTGTTTTGAAGAAAAACTTGTCGAAATCATCGGAAATACTTCATTTACTATTTTATTTAAAGTAATGAAATTCGCTTTCTGTGCTTTCTTTGCAACCTTTTCTAATACAATTCTCTGTCTCTGTGCACGTTTGAAGTCATTACCACTTGTATAACGGATTCTTGCATATGCCACACCATGAATACCGTCCAGATGCTGTGTACCGGCTTTTTCTTCTATATCCGACCAATGTTCGCCAATCACTCTTGCCGTCTCGGCACCATACAGATTGCACCAGTGTGCTTCTTCTTTCGTCATTTTAATATCAATCCCACCCAGAGCATCAATCACTTTTACAAGCGCATTAAAATTCACACTGACATAATTCTTAATATCAAGATCAAAGTTACGGTTCAGAAGACTGATTGCCTCTTCCGGACCGCCTGTATTATATGCTGAGTTCGCTTTATCATAGCGTCCATTCTGTTGCTGCAGCAACGTATCCCTGTATACAGACACAAGCTTCACGTCACTTGTCTTATTATTGATACTTGCGATCATAATACAGTCACTTTGTACACCGCCGTCCAATTCATTATTTCTCGAATCTAATCCAAACAATGCAATGTTCGTATACTCACCTGTATCCTTATAGACTTCCAGCTTTTTTTTATTCAACACATTATAATCCAGCTTTCCAAGTTTGAATATTCCGTAAGCAGCTACTAATAAAGCAGCCAGAATTATAATTTCAATTGTTAGTAAAATAATTCTTTTTCTTTTTCTTTTGCGCAATTTTTTTTGTCGTTCTTCTCTTAATTGTCTTTTTGTCTTGCGTCTTTTCTTTGCCATTGCCGTCTCCTTTAGAAGCTAATATGCATTCTTATTAATAAAACCTTTGAAAAATGTCAGAAATAATATTTTTATATCAAATCCCAATGTCCAATTTTCAATATAATATAAATCATACTCGATTCTCTTTTGAATCGATGTGTCACCACGTAGTCCATTCACCTGTGCCCATCCGGTAAGTCCCGGCCGCACCTGATGTTTGATCATATATCTTGGGATCTCTTCTTTGAATTTTTCTACAAACTGAGGCCTTTCCGGTCTCGGGCCGATCAGACTCATATCCCCTTTCAGGATATTGATCAGCTGCGGTAATTCGTCAATGCTTGTTTTTCTTATAAACTTTCCTACCGGCGTAACACGCGGATCGTTCTTTACCGTCCATCCATTCTTTTCTTTTGATGCATCCTGTACAACCATAGACCGGAATTTATACATATAGAATGGTTTATTCTGCAGACCGATCCTTTCCTGTTTGAAGATCAGTGGTCCCGGAGATGTCACTTTTATAATAATTGTTATTACCAGCATGACCGGTGAAAATAATGTAAGCGCAACCAACGCTCCAAAAATATCCATTGCCCTTTTTACAAATGCATTCAGCATATTGCTAAGCGGCACTCTTCTTATATTAATTACCGGAAGTCCTACCAAATCTTCCGTATATGGTTTTGTCGGAATGATATTATTATAATCCGGTATAAACTTTGTATGCACACCGGATTTTTCACACATACCTACAATCTTTTCTAATTTATGATATTCTGCCAGTCCGAGAGTGATTGCTATCTCATCCAGTTTATTTTCCGGAAGAACAATCATAAGATTATCGATTCTTCCAAGTACCTTAATTCCTTTATACTCTGTTCCTCTTGGTACATTATCCGCAAGAATTCCTCTCACGATATATCCCCATTCCGGATTTGCTTTAATTCTGTCAATATACTGTTCCGCCGCACGGCTATATCCGATCAGCAGAATGTGCTTCTGGTTATATCCCTGCTTCCGCATATCCCGCAGCACTTCACGGATAATATTTCTTACAACAACCTCTAAAAATACATTCACCAGGAAAAATACAAAAATCATTCCCCTTGAAAAATCAGGCTGCTTCCACACATATAACAGTAAAATAAATGCCATCAGACCAATTACATTCGCCTGAATGATATGCCATGCTTCCAGTCTGCGTCCCTGCACACGTTTTGGTGTATATAACTGGAATCCATAATATAAGACCAGATATCCCGGCACAATTACAATCAACACTTTTGCATATTCCTGCAACGATAAAAACCATGGATCCAATTCAAAAATCCCGCTTTTAAATCTCAGGTACCACGATGCAATATATGAAAATACAATTACGACTGCATCTATTACTACATGTAATCTGTTTAATAACTTTTGATTATCCTTTATCAATGTTCCTCACCCATATTTATCTAATTTTACATTACGTTTTATCTTACAATAATTTTTTCCTTACGGCAACCCATTATACCACAGTTTTTCTTAATACTTTATTAATAATTTTGAAATATATTTAAAAAATTATTTTACGCAATCTTCATATAGCACCCTCTTCTTTTTTTTGCTATAATAGACACAAATCAGAAAATAGAGATCGGAGTATTTTTCAAACTATGAAAGTAACAATTATCATCCCAAACTATAACGGGAAACATTTTATGGAGCCCTGCCTCCAGTCATTATCAGAACAGACCTGCAGGGATTTCAAAGTATTAGTGGTTGACAACGCATCTTCTGATGGAAGTCTGGAATATATGAGTGAGCACTACCCAGATATAGAAGTTATCTCCTTAAAGAAAAATTACGGTTTCAGTAAAGCGGTCAATGTCGGAATCGAACATTCCACTACACCTTATGTGATATTGCTCAATAATGATACGACCGTTGATACACACTATGTAGAAGAAATGATCAAAGCGATTGAAAAATCTCCGCGCATCTTTTCTGTCAGCAGTAAGATGATCCAGATGTATCATCCAGAACTGATCGACAGCGCCGGTGATCTTTATACCTTAATGGGTTGGGGCGTGTGCCGCGGAACCGGACGTCCTGTCTCCAATTACACAAAAGCAGATCAGATATTTACCGCATGCGCCGGAGCAGCCATCTACCGTCGAAATGCTTTTTCAAAAATCGGCTTATTTGATGAAAACCATTTTGCATACCTTGAAGATATCGATGTCGGATACCGTGCCAAAATTTACGGCTACAAAAATACATACTGTCCCACAGCACTTGTCTACCATGTAGGAAGCGGTACAAGCGGTTCAAAATATAACTCTTTCAAGGTTAAATTATCTGCCCGCAACAATATTTACCTGAATTACAAAAACATGCCTTTCTTACAGCTGGTTTTGAACTTTATTCCTCTTTTTCTCGGCTGTGTTGTCAAATATCTGTTTTTCATGCATAAGGGGTTCGGTAAAGACTATGCCTGCGGAATAAAAGAAGGGCTTTCCCATGCCCGGGAACAGAAAAAAGTTGCTTTTAAGCTGCGGCACCTGCCTAACTATATTTTGATCGAGTTTGAACTGATTCTTCATACTCTTTCTTATGCCAGAGACTGGTTTAGACGAAAATTATTCAAAAAATAGAAAAAACAGGAACCGTATCATTTTACTTTTGATACGGTTCCTGCTTTTTATTAAAATACATATTGATCATCAATAATCCGATCATCTGAAATCCATTCTGTAGTCCGAGAAATGCAGGATTAAATGCAGGTCTTATCACAAACCAGCCCAATCCGATCAAAGTAAATACTTTAATGACCCAGGTGTTTTTTCTGGCATACTTTACGATTTTTCTTATGTATATCAGGAGAACTCCTCCAACAAAAACTACAAATCCTAAAATTCCCATCTGGTAACAAAATGACAGATATTCTATTTCATATGAAAACGGTATCGATCCACTTCTTGTATAATCACTTATGTAGCTTCCAAATCCATGCCCGAATACCGGTGATTCCTTCACTCCGTTTATCAATTCTCTCATTTGTATCTGTCTGACATCATCTGATTCCACAGCAAATGAAGAAAAGAACCGGAATCCTATCATTTGTATCACAGGCTTCAACCATAATACCGACGAAGCAAGCACAAGAATCACCCCGATGCATCTTACCTTCTTCGGGATTTTCTTCCAATAATATAACACTGCAACAAACGCAAAGCAGCAGAATTCAACCATCAAAACTCTCGAAAATACAATCAATGTATAAATCCCGCTCAATGCAAACAGCAGACTTCTGATGCTTTTTTTATATTTCTCCATCATCCAGTAAAACGGCATCAATGTCACCACTATAATATCAGATGAAGTCTGCACACGGATCAGCAATAATCTGCCCAAATGCATTGTCATCGTCGATGCTTCCGTTCCAAACATGTTTAGATAAAATTCTATTACAGCCTCATATTCTATCAACTTACATACAAAGACGATTTCTATGATTATTTTTCCCAGAATCTTCAAAAGCATCATATAAAGGATACATTCTACAATCTTTTCCGGTTCAGCCAATTCATATCTGACCAGAAAATACAATTCTACAAACACAATTACCGAGATATAAAATAATCCCGTAAATTTTATGCTCCATTCATTTCCAAGAATGTAACTGACTATACATGCCAACAATCCCAAAACACCTAAAGTAATCTCCAGCTTCGCACTTTTTATAATCTCAAGGCTTTTTCTTTGTAAAACCAGGCATATTCCTCCCAGAATAATCAACAGGCATACCAATATTTTCTGAATTGGTATGCCCTTCATTACTCCCGTTGGAAGTGCATAACTTATGATGCACAGATAAATCACAACATTCAGTAATTTTGATAACTTATTCATAGTTTATCCTAAAAATGGAACGTATCTTTCAGTCCAACCCACAGCTGATCCTTATCACTTAAGTTCAGTGCAGTACCGTCTTCCAGCGCATAACCTTCTCCGGATGCTGTTCCTTTATACTCTCCTGTCAGTGTCGGCCACTCAATACCGATCTCAGGATCGTTCCATGCAAGACCACCTTCGTCTCCCGGATGATAGAAGTCTGTACACTTGTAGCAGAACTCGGCAAGATCACTTAATACCAGGAAGCCGTGTGCGAATCCTTCCGGAATATAGAACTGTTTCTTATTTTCTTCTGTCAGTTCTACACCGAACCATTTTCCGTATGTCTCGCTGTCACTTCTTAAGTCTACTGCCACGTCAAATACAGAACCTTTTACGACACGTACCAGTTTTCCCTGTGGAAATTCTTTCTGGAAATGTAATCCTCTTAAGACTCCCTTTGTAGAACTTGACTGGTTGTCCTGAACGAACTGCATTGTAAGTCCTGCTTCTTCCATATCTTTCTGGTTATATGTCTCCATAAAGTATCCTCTTGCGTCACCATGTACTGTTGGTTCAATTACACAGAGTCCCTGGATACCGCCTGCGTTTTTTTCTACTTTAATCTGTCCCATTATTACGTCTCCTTATTGATTTAAATAATTTATACGTGAGTTAATCCCAGCCACGTCATGTGGCTGAGATTATTCTTCACCTATATAAAATTTAGAATTCGATTTCTTTTAGATATCTTCCAAGCGCATCCTGCCATGTCGGAAGTGGAGTAAATCCATTTTCCACAAGTTTACTCTTGTCCAGTCTGCTGTTGAAAGGTCTTGCTGCTTTGGATACACCGTACTCTTCTGTTGTTACCGGCAGAACCGTCACCTTGTCTTCGCCGTATTCGTCATGACCAAGCTCTGCTGCCTGGCGGAAGATTTCCTTTGTAAAATCATACCAGCTGATATATCCGCCTTCATTTGTTGCATGATAGTAACCATATTTGTCAGTCTCGATCATGTCAACGAGAAGTCTTGCAAGGTCAAATGTATAGGTTGGTGTTCCGATCTGGTCATTTACAACTTTCAATGTATCGTGTGTCTTTGCTACATTGAGCATTGTCTTGATAAAGTTCTTACCGTTCTTTCCGAATACCCACGCGATACGTACGATGAAGTATTTATCCAGCGTCTCCGATACCGCAAGCTCTCCGGCAAGTTTTGTCTCTCCATATACATTCAGTGGTTTGTAATCCTTACAGTCAGGTTCCCAGGCTTTCTCTCCCTGTCCGTCAAATACATAGTCTGTACTGATGTATACCATCTTACAGTCTAACTTTTTACACACATCTGCAATGTTCTTTGTTCCTGTTGCATTGACTGCTTTTACGATGTCTTTCTTATCTTCGTCCTCTGCAAGATCTACGGCCGTCCATGCAGCACAGTGTACCACTACATCCGGTTTTGCATCTGTCAGAACTTTTTCTACAGAAGATGCATCTGTGATATCCATCGGCACATATGGCATTGTTGTTACCGCTGTACCATCCTGGATTCCGCTGTATGTTTCTTTGATGTCAGAACCGATTCCCTCATAACCACGGGATGCCAGTTCGTTCATCACGTCATGACCAAGCTGTCCGCCAACACCTGTCACTAATACTTTCATTCTTAAATCTCCTCCCGGTGAGCATACATTTTCTCATAATAGTTCTGGTATTCTCCGGAAATGATCGTCTCCCACCATTCCTTATTTTCAAGATACCATTTGATCGTCTTCTTAATACCATCTTCGAATTTGGTCTCCGGAAGCCATCCAAGTTCGTTGTGGATCTTTGTAGGATCGATCGCATAACGCATATCATGTCCCTTACGGTCTGCAACGTGAGTGATCAGACTTTCCGGTTTTCCAAGCTCTTTACAGATGATCTTAACGATCTCGATGTTTGTCTTCTCGTTGTGTCCACCTACGTTGTACACTTCTCCGACTCTTCCATTATGAATGATCAGATCGATTGCCTTGCAGTGATCTTCTACATATAACCAGTCACGTACATTTAATCCTTCTCCGTATACCGGAAGCGGCTTGTCATTCAGTGCATTGGCGATCATCAGCGGGATCAGTTTCTCCGGGAAGTGATATGGTCCGTAGTTATTAGAACATCTGCTGATAGATACCGGCAGTCCGTATGTTCTGTGATAAGCAAGAACTAACAGGTCTGCTGCTGCCTTAGATGAGCTGTATGGGCTGCTTGTGTGGATCGGTGTCTCCTCTGTGAAGAACAGGTCTGGTCTGTCAAGCGGCAGATCGCCGTATACTTCATCTGTAGATACCTGATGGTAACGTTTGATACCATACTTTCTGCAGGCATCCATCAGTACAGCAGTACCTTTGATGTTTGTGTCCAGGAATACTTCCGGGTTCTCGATAGAACGGTCTACGTGGCTTTCTGCTGCGAAGTTTACAACCATGTCCGGTTTCTCTTCTTCGAATAATTTGTACACTGCTTCACGGTCTGTAATGCTTTCTTTTACAAAACGGAAATTCGGATTGTCCATTACAGGCTCCAGTGTAGATAAGTTACCTGCATATGTCAGGCAGTCCAGACAAACGATGCGATAGTCCGGGTATTTGTTTAACATATGAAATACAAAGTTACTTCCGATAAATCCGGCTCCTCCGGTTACAATAATTGTCATTTTTTGATTTCTCCTTTTTGTATCATTTCTTAGTATAGATTTTAGTACAGATTTTCTTTATATTTTCCATCCAGGACGTCCTTTAAGTACTGTCCATACTGGTTCTTCTTCAGAACTTCATATACTTCCATTACCTCGTCCTTGCTGATCCATCCGTTCAGGTATGCGATCTCTTCCAGGCATGCGATCTTACGGTGCTGATGTGTCTCAACCGTCTTCACGAAGTTGGTTGCATCTACAAGGCTTTCGTGTGTACCTGTATCCAGCCATGTGAATCCCTGTCCGAGAAGTTCTACATTCAGATCACCTTTCTCAAGATATACACGGTTCAGATCTGTGATCTCCAGTTCTCCACGTGCACTTGGCTTTAACTCTTTTGCATACTTCACAACATTATTGTCATAGAAATACAATCCTGTTACACAGTAGTTGCTCTTTGGCTGCGCCGGCTTTTCTTCGATGGAAATAGCTTTTCCTTCGTGATCAAATTCTACGATACCGAAACGTTCCGGATCATCTACATAATATCCAAATACAGTAGCTCCCTTTCCGGTCTCTGCATTCTCAACAGCAGCTTTCAGACGTTTATTCAGTCCATGACCTGCAAAAATGTTATCTCCGAGAACCATTGCTACTGTATCATCACCGATGAATTCTTCTCCGATGATAAATGCCTGAGCAAGTCCGTCCGGGCTTGGCTGTACTGCATAAGACAGATTCACACCAAACTGATGTCCATCTCCCAACAGTTCTTGGAATCTTGGTGTATCCTGTGGTGTTGAGATGATCAGGATATCACGGATACCTGCGTTCATCAGCACTGACATTGGATAATAGATCATCGGCTTGTCATAGATTGGCAGTAACTGCTTTGATGTTACCATTGTTAATGGATACAGACGTGTGCCTGAACCACCTGCTAAAATAATTCCTTTCATTTCAGGAACCTCCTCGTTTTGTATAAATAGGTTATCAAGTTCTTTACTTTCTATTCTAGTCTCCATGTTCCGTGTTAATTAGATTATAAAAGGTGACCTTAGGTCACCTTCAAGTACTTTTTTTATTTTTTTGTAACTTTCCTGTAATATTTAAGAAGTTCTTAAGAATTACTTCTGGTATTCATCTCTAATGTGGATACTTTTTGGTTGGCAGCTTATGTCCTATATGCCCTATATACATCTTCTTTTGTGTTGTATCCGGATAAAAAAATATTCTTCCGGCATATCCTCCAGTAAACCTTGTATGCCATGAAAACAGTTGTGCATTTCCTTCCGGTAACAAAAAAGTATGTTCCGTCTCATATTGTTCTAATGTTAGCGGTGTTTCCGGTGAAGCTTTAGGTAAAAGCCTCTTGTCAAATTGGTTTCCCATTTTTTCAGCTGCCACCTGTAATTCCAACAGGCGTTTATACACTTGTCCCGCTTCTGCAACACCTACATTCTTATAACATCCATTTATCGCATTTTCACAAAAGATTAAATTCGGAAATCTAGTCTCTTTACATTTCAAAACATCTTGTGCTGACCGGATCTCTGCACGCCACTCTTTCCTTTTTTCCTTGTACTTTTCTTCAAAAGGCTCTACATTCTTCTGACACGATACATTCGGGACCTGTACATGTTCTTCCTTTAACTCGTCCTTCTCATTAAATGTCACATAATATCCACTAATCTCAGGGGTTTCCCAATAGTCATCACTCAAAAAACTAATCGTCACGCCCTCTGTTTCATATGCCAGCAGACATCCCTTTGATATATATTTCTTCCCTTGAATTTCTAGATTGAATTCGCTTTCCAATTCAACCTCCGAAGGATCATATATCACGGATTTATTTAATAACGCTCGGAATCTTCTCTTTGTTTCCATATCTACAACCGGATCATTTCTCCACTGTTCTATTCTGTAATTTTTTGCCAATTCAAAAGAACAATAATTCTGATCCATAAGCACAGAGTCATTTATAATTATTTTCTTCACTTTCGAATATGTATTCAAAAAACTATCCATAATCTGTCTGCCCTCGGATATTGTATCTACCGGAAATTTTGCAGACAAGTCATTTATTATCATTTGCATACTTGTATCCTCTAGAACAATTCATCAATTGCCCTGTCCCATTCATCAAAGAACCCTTCCGGCCAGAAGCTCAGTCTTCCATCTTTATATAAGACCGGATTATCAATAACTGGGATAGAACTGTATTCTTCTGTATCGGCTTTTTTTCTGGAAAAATAATATAGGCGCACTATATCCGGATCAATCATATTATGTTTTGCACACAAACGTATTCCATTCAAAATATGATCACTATGCGTTTCTACAATAACCTGCACACCTCCCTGTGCTGCTCTGGCGATCAGTTCTCCCATTTTTCTCTGTCCTCTTGGATGTAAATGCGCTTCCGGATTCTCCAGAATGATTAATTCTCCCTTTTTCGCCTTCACAAGTGCCAGCACAATTGGTAATACATAAGAAATACCAAAACCAACATTCTGCGCAGTAAAGTAGTCTGCTCCTATATTTCCCTCCTGATGCACCATAAGACCAATTCTGTTGCTATGTCCATAATCTTCCATTCGAAGAGACACACCCGGCGTAATCTCCCCCAGCCAACATTCTACCTGTCTTTGAAGTCGTCTACTCGGTTCCTCATCATAAAGAATATTTTTATTTTCAACTTCTTCTGACTCGTGCGTCTGTAAATAGTGTACCGCATACTCTCCATGATTTCCGATTTGTTCCTGTTCCCAGACTTCGTAATATGATTTTTCATAACTACTTTGTGGTCCCAGACGATCCGCCGCAATATAGTTAAATCCACTTCCAAACAAATTCATATCTTTAACCATATTTATGTCTATATTTTCTAATAATTTCAGAAAATCTGCCATACCATTATAATCATATTCTGCCGACAGCATCGTACTTTCATCGCTTATTTTCATTTTTATGCGATTCTCTTCTGCCTCTGTATATAATACATCTTTTCCCACACCAAGATTTGTATATTTTCCATTCAGATAAATGCCCTTTTCCAAAGCATTCTGTTCATACGACTGTCTTAACAACAACAGCATCTGTATTATCGTAGACTTCCCCATACTGTTTATTCCCGACAGTAAATTCAAATTAGACATCTCCAACGAAATATCTTTGAAACATTTAAAATTCGATGCTTCTATTCTTTGTATCATCTAAGACTCCTCTCAATAAATTCTCAATTCTTGTAAACCGAAATAAAAAGGATTTTTTATCACTTGCTTTAATAATCTGCAAAAACACCTCATCATTACAAAGTTTCATAAATCTTTTATATACTTCTTTCTTTTCTTCTGCTAATTTTTTTAATTCCGAATCATTTAACACAAACATACTTCTGCACCATGCTTCATAAATTGCTTTATTAATCGGGCGGCGCATTCCATTCTCCCCTAATTTTCGAAATGCATATTTTCCCATGATAATTCTGGAATATCTCATCACACGTATGAACTGCTGCTCCATCAGTTCTTCATCCACACATTCTTTGGAATTCAGAAATTCCATTGCTCCATTCAGATAATTATCCGGTACTCCTTCATATTTTTCAATTCCATAATAGCAAACCGCTATAAATCTAAGAACAAATTCCTGATCCATCATCCGGTCTTCTTTTATGCTAAAGGTGGTTGCAGATAAAAATTCCTGTATCTTTGCAAATTTTTTACATATCTTTGTTGCATTCCCCTGATATAATGCATGCCTTATTTCCTGTGGTTTTAATTCCAGTCCGCCTGTATTAATTCTTTTAAATATATTATATTTCACATTTACCGGAGTTCCACTTTTTACAATATAAGCGACAATATTCGTCTCTTCAATACGTCTTACAAACGCTCTCGGAAGTTCTGAAAATGTCAATCCATTCAAGTCACTGAAGAATTCCAGTCCAGTAAGCTTCAGCGTCTTATCAATCACAAACTCTTTCAATGCCGTAAGTCTTTGAAGTCCATCTATAATCAGCCACGAATCAACAATTCCACCATCAAAATAAAAAGCCGGAATAGGTATTCTTAAAAACAAAGACTCTATTAACTGACTTTTTTGAATGTCCGTCCACAATCCACCCTTTCTCTGAAAATCCGTATTCATATCAATCTCTTTATATTGTAAGCGCTTAATCAAACTTGATAATTCCATTGTCTTCATATCGATATCAATCTTACTTGGATCAAACGGACGGATCATCGGTATTGTCTGTTCATCATTTTCAACTTCTGCATCCTGTTCCTGAACATCATCGATAACTTCTATATTCATCTTACTTAGATAAGCTTTTATCCGATTGTACATCTCCTCTGTCTGCTTTTCAGATGATAATTCTACCCAGTAATTGCTCACAAGCATAGAACTTATCTTTCCTGACTGTTTTTCACCAATTTCCACCAACAAATCTAAGTCCTTTTTTTCTTTTTCGCTAAACATGTATACTCTCCCGTTTCCGTGCATATAATATTCAACAACTAATAGCTTAACCTTTAATTATTATACTTCCTCAAAGGATTATTGTAAAATGGAATCTGAATACGCAATCAAAATATCCCTCACAAAACATATACATGACAATCCCATCCGTCCATATTACTGGAGTTTAATAACATATACGACCCAATGGGTTCAGATTATCGGTGGATGGGAATCATCTCCTGCAGCCTGCATGGAAACCGCTCTTAAGTATTATCAGAATCATCTCCAATCATAACTTTACAATCCTTCTTATAACATGCAATTCCGTATTTTATAAACTGCCGCATACCGTCCTGCTTCAGTCTTGCCATATAATCCTTTTCTTCAATCTGCTGCAATTCAACAACCACACCTGTGCGGTCTTTCGGGATCTCAATCAGGATATCACTGTATCCAAGTTCAGATACCCGGTTGTAAAAAGAACGCTCCACAGATTTTCTATTGAACTATCTAATTCATTATAAGTCAGATCCTGACGAATCTCCTTTATAATCGATTCTCCGGCGATCAGCTGCTCAATCTCATTTTTCGTCCGGTAATCCGCCTTATCAATAAAACGCCGTACCATAGCGTTTCCACTGGTATTCGACCAGTAGTCTTCCGGCAGTGCATTGATATCCGCACAACGATTCTTGCAATAATTGATCACATCCCACGGACAGTATACATCCGTTTCACCGAACTGGTATCCGTCATACCATTCTTTCACGGTATCGTAGCATTCCTTAATTCCATAGTATGACAACATTTCTTTTACTTCCGTATCTGTAAATCCGAAATATTCATCAAATTCTACATTGGTAATTGAATAAATATTAAAATTATTGAATCCCGTAAATATACTCTCTTTCGAAACACGAAGACAGCCTATCAGCACCGCAAAGAACAAGTTCGAATTCGTCTTTAATGCATTACCAAATAATCCACGGATCAACATTACCATCTCATCATAATAACCATACTGGAAAGCTTTATCCAATGGCACATCGTATTCATCAATCAAAATGATCACTTCTTTACCGTAATGCTTTGCAAGCAGTTCAGACAATACAAGCAAACTCACCGGCATCCAGTTTCTCACTTTCTGTCAGAAAAGAGAATCTTCTGATTTCCCTCCCAACCACATACTGCATTGCTTCTCTGGCTGTCTGAAAGTTCTGTCCTTCGATTCCTTTTAAGCTTATAGAAATCACTGGAAACTTTCCCATATATTTATCGCATAATTCTTTTTCTTCAGAAATCTTTAATCCTTCAAAGACGGATTTGTCACTTCCGATTTCAAAAAAGGGTTGGAGCATATTCATATTCAGGCTTTTTCCGAAGCGTCTTGGGCGGGTGAAAACATTTACCTTTGCCCAGCTTTTAAGAAGTGCCGCAATGATTGTCGTCTTGTCTACATAATAAAATTTTCTTTGATTAGTTTTTCAAAGTTCTCCACACCTACCGGCAATTTTTCCCTGTTATTCATTTATTCATGCTCACTTTCTTGCCACATTTCAAAAAGCGCATTTATTAATGCATACATTTATTTTATTATACACAACATTTTTATTATTCTCAACCATTATACCCAACAAAAATCCCAGCATCTTTCGTAATATGAAATCCGCCGTCCGTCTTCTTCCGCACATAAGACTGGAACTCCTTGTAATGATCTAGGATATACTGTCCCTGATTTCCATGGCACGACAAGATATAAGAAATCAATGGCTCCGGTTCCGGCACGATAAGCGAATCCTCATACCGCCTCCACTCTATCTTTTCAAAATCCTTCTGAAGAATCTCTTCTCCGTTCTCTTTTCCAAAACGCTCGTACAGATTCTTTGCTGCCAGTACGATCCGGTCATCGAACTTCTGTACCAGTTCACTCACTTCTCTCATATGATCATTGCCATATGTACTGCAGACAAATCTTCCTCCCGGCTTCAATACACGTTTTACTTCTTTACAAACTTTCGGGATATCTTCGCAATAAAACAACACATGATTGGCAATTACAAGATCAAATGCATCCTTATCATATGGGATTCTTCCCGCATCAAATACACGGAATCTGAACCTGCTGTCGTCTGCACCGATCGTACGCCTTGCATCTCTTAACATTCCATCCGATATATCTGATACTACGATCTCCGTCTGTTCCGGGATCTTATCCCTGTCCACGTTCCAGAGTGTACCATCTCCACATCCCAGCTCCAGAACCTTCATTCCCGGCTTTAATTCCAATTGTTCGAAAATCCATGGAAACCATCCTTTCGTATTCTGCGAATACAGGCTATGTAGGTTAATTCTTGCGGAAATGTTTGATGCATCCTGATACTGGTTCTTCATACTCTTCTCCATACCGGTCAGATGGATCAGATTCAACATCTGACTCCAGTCAATGGAATGTTCTTTCTGTATCAGATCCGACGTATCCTGAATTGCCTGCTCCACTAGTTGCATCTGTTCGATGCGGTCACGGACTAATTTTAACTGAATGTTAAGAGAGTTGAGCATAAAGTGGTAATCTGCATCATCAATCGTCATATCACGAATATCATCCAGGGAAAATCCCAAATATTTCAGAAGTAAAATCTGCTGAAGTCTTGCAAAGTCTTCATCTGTGTAGAATCTTGCGCCCGCTTCCGTGACATAAGATGGTTTTAATATATTCTGTTTGTCGTAATAGCGAATTGTCCGCAGGGTCACATGGGCCATGCGGGCAAATTCACCGGATGAATAGTAGCCTGGTTTTTTCAACTTTCATTCCTTCTTACTTTTTTACTATTGTTCCAATTTTTCTTAATGGTTTTGTCAGTTTCCAGGAAGTCGAATTTTCATAGTCTTCTATGATTGCTTCCAACTCTTTTATTTTATTATCTCTGTCTGCTATGTCTTTTTCTAATACAAGTTTTTGTCTCTGAATACTTTCTTCTTTTTCTTGTACTAAGCCACGCAAATCCTCAATCGTTGCATCTTTTGCTTCTATTTCCCCCGGAATCCCGAAATTTCTCACTCTTAACTCTTTATAAAATTCAGGTAATGAAAAGCCTGATTTTTTCTGCAGAATCTCCAATATTTCCGGCTGTTCCAAAAGTTTTTCATATCGCATCAGTCCCAGAAAATTAACATCCTTTCCTGTACACCTTAACATAAACTCAGCTTTTTCACATTCTATCTCTTCTGCCGTGTCTGCCGTTTTATTAACAAATTCATTTCCAAAAAACTTTTTAAACTCTTCATCCGACATATAATCAAACATTTTGCTCTTTACCATTGTCTGTAAATTTAATGTCGCATAAATTTTTCCTAGTGAGAAACCACTTATTTTTCCTGCTGCTTCTTCCCATCTATATCTCACGAGTCTTTCATCCATTACATAAATCGGGAATTTTATAATCAGCCGCATCCACAATTCATAATCTTCTGCTCCTACAAATGCAAGGTTATAGTGACCGCCGACACATTCCAACGCTGCTTTTCTGATCACAGCAGATGCATTGCAGAGACAATTTCCGTTTTTCAAAAAGTATTTTATCCATTCTTCCTGTGAACGGTTTTTTACTTTATCAAATAATTCAAAAATATCACTAAATTTCGTATTTGCTTCTATCGAATCTTCATCAATAATATTTACTTTTGAAAAACACACTCCATATTCTGTATGTTCTTCCATAAATAAAACTTGTTTTTCTAGTTTTTCCGCTTCCCATACATCATCACTGTCAATCTTTGCAATGTATTCCCCTATTGCCATATCAATACCAAGATTTGAAGCATATGCAACATGGTTGTTCTTTTTACAAAATATGGTTTTTATTCTCGAATCTTTATAGCTATTGATAATATCCTGTGACCGATCCGTTGACGCATCATCAATAATAATCAATTCCCAGTTTGTATAAGTTTGATTTATTACACTCTCTATAGCTTCTGCAATATATTTTTCTTCATTATAATTTGCTAGGATTATACTCACTTTTGGTGTCATTTTTTCTCCCCCTCTCGGTCACACTTTTTAACTCACCCATGTTGAAAAGTTCTCCATTTCTCATCCATACTTTTTATATGTTAAAATATGCTTTAATCTGAGGATCTACAATAAATTTTCCATTTCCTTTTTCAACAATGATATCTTTTCCATATTTTTTCAAAAGTTCTGTTGACAACTGCTCCGTTCTCATCATCATAAACTTATCAGTAACACCATCTACACATTGTGTCAATTCATCTCTATGAAAATAACCAACCGCTTCTACAGGCTGTCCCTGAAATGCATACCCTTTTTGTCCTTTTAAGAACCCATTATGGTATATTGTCTGATTCTTTTTATTTATCAATTGGATTCCAACCACTCCATTTTCCGGGAACTGACAGATACCGATCATTTCTCGCATCCAGTTTTTGCTGATCATTCTGATAGAAGAATCTACAAATAAAACATATTCATATCTGATTTGTTCTTCTTTTACTTCTTTTATAGATTTTACTGCTATGAACTGGCATTTCACTTTTCCGGCTGTCTTTTTTATTGATTTCATGCATTTTTTCACATCTGTTTTATTGTTACCTACAAAGCAGACAGTAACTCCTGTTTTCTCTTTCACTTTATATGTTACATGATAAAAGCCACGATAATACAATTCCCGTACTTTTCCAGGTCTGTCAACACGTTTAAGATGTTCTTCTATCGCACGCTTTCCCGCATCATATGCATACAATTTACTTTCCGGATTCTCTGCTGTTGAACTTTGATGTACTCGCCAATGATACAATATCTTAGGAATATGATATATCCCCTCTGCCTTTTCTATGCACCGCAAGATCAAGTCATAATCCTGTGCTCCATCAAAATCATTCCGGAATCCACCTATCTCTTCTACAATCAATCTTTTTACAACAAACAGATGGCAAATATAATTATTGGATCTTAACAATTCAATATTAAAATCCGTTTTAAAATGAGGTTCAAATCTTTTTGCACTGTCGGCAGTAATTTTATCTTCATCACTGTAAATAACATCTGCCTTTTCATTATCATTTACACACCGCACTACTTCAAACAGTGCATCTGGTGCCAGAAGATCATCATGATCCAGCAATGCAATATATTCTCCTGACGCTATTGCGATCGCAGCATTGGTATTATCCGCAATTCCTTTATTTTTCGTTAACTTCTTTACAATTATCCTTTTATCTGCCTGTGCATATGCCTGTATCACCTGCATTACCTGATCAGATACACTTCCATCCGCAATACATAACTCCCAGTTTGAATATGTTTGCTGCTGTACCGACTCAATCATCTCTCTTAAAAACATTTCCGGTGTTTCATAAGTCGGAACGATTATACTTATTTTAGGATTATAAGCGAATTCATATTTTTTTTGCTTTTCCAGTTCTGCTTCAGTAATCGCATTTTTTTTCAGCCATGAATCATAATCGAAATTTTCTGCAGAATGATTTCTGAAAAGCTTTAATAATAACATTTTCATTCCATAATAATGATAATACCTTTTTAAGATGTCAATCTTACTCATTTATAATCGTTCCTTTGCTTTCATTAATCTTCGTATAAAGCTACGATTTCTTTGCGGATACTTTCCCAGTCTCTTGACTGTGCAGTTTTGATACCACCTTCATACAGGTGCTCCTGTAATCCTTTGTCTGTACAGATTCTTTCAATTGCGGCAATTCCTTTTTCAATCTTGCCAAGTGGATAAAGCAGGCAGTTTTCACCATCTACCAGATATTCTTTATTTCCATCATTCGGAACAACCACTGCATATCCACCTGTTGCCATCATTTCTAACGGCGGATATGAAAAACTTTCCAGGTAGCTTGTCTTTAACAGAATATCACACTGATTATATACATCAGCCACCTGATCAAACGGTACCTTATGAAGGAATTTATCTACACGATACCAGTCTTTTGGTTCTGCATTATAAGACATATACCATATCTCATACTTTTCTTTATCGAGTTCATTTGTGATTTTGAAACTTTCGTCAACATTTTTGTACTCTACTCCGCAATCTCCCTCGATCAGAATACGGATCTTTCCGTTCATCTCACGTTTATGGTGTGGGAAGTTTGCTTTTTCAATTCCATTTGGTGCATATCTGGCAATCTGTTCATAATCGTCTCTTAACCAGTCTTCACACCACTTTGAAATGGTAAGATACTGGATTGGTACCTTCGGGATATAACTCTGATTTGCAAATACTCTGAGCGGAACTCCCGGCTCATAGAAATCCGTTTCAAAATTCTGTACCAGATAATATCTCTTTTCGATATTCTGATAATTTTCAAGAAATGCAACCGTCGTCCACATAGTCGCAACAGCTTTGTCAATTCTTCCTTCTACCAGTCTGAGATCCTGACTCATTACCGGTATCTGATGTTCTTTAAATGTACACCATTGAATTGAATTATCTACATTGAAAAGTGTGACATCCATTCCCGCATCCTGAAGCATAACAGCATGCCACAGTGCCACCATAATTCCGCCACTGATATTCAGAGAAGGCAGTATAAATGCAATATTTGGTGTCGTGTATTTTTTTATAAATTTAACCAGTGGGAATCCTGTATATACAGTTACACATTTTTTTGTACAATATCTATGCGCATTTTCTGCAATCCGGTCTCTTTCTTTCTTATCTTCTACCAGTCTGCTTAATTGTTCTACCCATTCTTCTTCTGTATCACAGAGAATTCCTGTCTCTCCTGATACGATCATTCTCTGAAATGCACCCACATTACTTGCTACCGTTGGAACTTTCACCAGTGCTGCTTCCACCCATTTATTTTCGGATTTTGCTTCGTTAAAGATGCTCTGCTCTAACGGTGCCAGATTAATATCCACTTCCGCAATCAGCGACGGTAATTTCTTCCAGTCAACAAACGGATGAGATACCACACGTGCTTTATACTGCTGTAACGTTTCCGGAAGATCCAGTTCTCCAACCACATGCAGCTGAACCTGTGGATATTTTTCCATTACTTTAGTCAGTGCCGGCAATACCAGTTCAAAATCATCGTTGTGTGTCAGGCTTCCACTGAAATATCCGATTCCCACATGATCGTCTTTACGGGTTTTATTTTTTAACGCTTCTTTGGATAACGCACACATTTCTTCTGAGGCCGTATTTCGGTTAATAAATACTTCCGGTACATAATGTCCCAACTCTTCAGCAAGTCTTTCTGTCGTTGTAATTGCGGCATCACACAATTTTAATGTTCTACCCATCCGCATAACACCATCATCGTATAAAGCTCGTTCTTCTTTAGACATAGAATCCAGATATTTAATCGTATCTGTGTACTTTGTATCAACCACAAGATCATCGATATCAAATAGTACTCTTTTATTCAGCTTTTTGGCTAATTTTATAAATTCACCAATCATATCTGTGTATGGACATCTGAAAAAGACAAATGTACGATAATATCTGACCTGATCCAACTGCAGGTTTACATAATATACTTCGCCTGTAGAAATATTATTCGCTGCCAGCTGTTCTCTCTGATGTGTCACACGGTATCTCGCCGGATGAGGTACGCTTTCGTCACAACCATTGATGAATAATACATCTTTATAGACTCTGTCTTTTGCATCTCTTCCTACCGTTCTTGCCGTATGAACGTAACTCTTTGCTTTTCTTCCGACACTGATAATTCCTTCTTCTTTTAATGTATGAAGTGTTTTCGCCGTTAACTCTCGTATATCTGCCATCGTTTCCTCCTAATAATTATAAAATACCCAGTTCTGCCAGATTTTGATTGTAAAAATTATCTTTTTTACTGATTCTGCTTTCCCATTTTGAAATAAACTTCTGAATCTCTGTATCATCAACCTCAATTGTCAATGCTTTGGAATAAGAAAATTCTGCAAAACATGTCCATACAGTCCAAAGTCCCTGTTTTTCTCCATTCAGACAATAATCAATTATTTCGTATCCCGGAACATCTTCTTTCAATCCTCCAAGATTTCTCCACGCATTCTTCGATATCATGCAGCAATCTTTCCATGCTGCCGTAGTATTACGGACATGCCGCAACATTGCTTCATATCCCTGTTCTGCGCCGTTAACCCCCTGGCACAAGAATTTCACTTTCGCATTATCTCTAACATCCAAAGCAATACCTGCGTATGCAATCAGATTATTTTCAAAATATACTTTCGGGGATACGGCACATACATCTTGCCTCTGTGCAAACATCAGCATTTCTTCTACCCAGTCCGGATTCATTGGCAGACAATGAACATTTATCATAACTGCGTATTCTTCTTTCATACTATCTATCTGTTTATTTACATTATCAGCAAATGTACCGTTCTCTTTATTTGCATATACGACACGAATATTTTTATATGTGGTTTTTTCCAAAATTTTTTCTTTTGCCCTGTCATATTCTGTGTTCTTTTCTGCTCCATGCAAAATAAGCAGCACACCTGCATTGTCCGGAATTTCGTAATGTACACGGTAAATAGTCCGATACGGAAGATTACTTTCAACTTTCCCCGGCTCTTTCGTTCTTTCTAACTGTTCGCTGACTGCATGTATTGCAGCATCAACCGCGTAACTTTTTGAATCCAGATTCATCGAAACTGACTGTGGATGAACTCTCCAGTAATACAGAACCTTTGGAATGTGTACAATCTTTTCTGCCTTTTCCGTCAGTCTTAAAACCATATCATGATCCTGGCTGCCGTCAAATTCCGGTCTGTATGCCTGTCCAATCTGATCTAAAAGTGATTTTTTGAATACTGTAAAATGACAAATATAATTATGGGCTCTTAATTCATCTTTTCCAAATCCAGGTTTGAAGTTAAAGTCTGATGCATCCTCGATTTTTCCAGAGAACTTTACTTCATCCGAATATAAGAAATCTGCTTTTTCCTCTTCAATTACTTTCATCATTTCATATAATGCTGACTCATGCAAGATATCATCATGATCCAAAAGACCTATGTAGTCTCCTGTTGCAAATTTCAGACATTCATTGGTATTTTCCGATATTCCTTTGTTTTCTTCTAATACCTCATAGCAGATTCTTGAATCTTTTGAAGCATATTCTCTGCATATTTCACCTACGTATTCATGCTCCTTATCACTTCCATCTGCCAGACATAACTGCCATTTTGGATAAGTCTGTTTTTGCAGCGATTCCAATAATTCTCTCAGATAATTCTCTGGTGTATTATACAGTGGTGTAATAATACTAAATGATACCGGTGCCAGAAATTTCCTGTTTTTTTGATTTTCCCGCTCACCATCCGAAATCAGATGAAGTGAACGCACCCGGTTCCTGAATTTCTCTTCTTCTCTTTTTTTTCTGTAATGATCTCTTATTGCTCTAAGGACTGCAAATGGTCCCTGTTTTATCAACATCTTTATTACTTTCTTAATTTTCACTTTTGTACTCCACTATTTGAATAATTTATATAAGAATTTCATAAAAGCTATTACGTAAATGATAAATAACAATAATACACAAAATGTCTCTGCATCAAACCGGTTCGTAACCGCTTTCATGATCAATGTTCCGTCTGTCTCTTCATCATTGATCCAGAACTTTGTTCCTTGTTCTGTTTTTCTTTCAAAGCAGAACAATACTGCATTGTCCGGAATTTCTCCTTCTGTGCCGATAGAAAAAATATATTCTTTATCTTTACAGTTTTTCACAGTATCAAATTTAAAATTATAGAATTTTCCACTTTCCAGATCCGTCGCTTTCGTTTCGCCATTCGCAACTACTTTCTGCGTTTCTGCATCTGTAAGACTATATTTGATAACCGTATCTGATGGTGTACCTGTAATCCTGCATTTTACCCTAACACCATCCAATGTATCTTCATTACTTTTGAACCGTTCCTGTACAGTTTCATTCAGGAATGATCCTGTTGTTATATATTCGCTGGTATCCACTGCTCTGTCATATATATAATTATTCTTCCCTATATGTGCATATAAGAACGAACCTGCAACAATAATAATCCCTGCAATTATTATCTGAATCTTTTTTTTCATGCTATTACCTCATCTATTATGACTGACTATATTCTTTACAAATTTCATCTGCATCGCCAAACCTTTTCACATGCCCGTGTTCAAGCCATACAATTTTCTCACACAAACTTTCAACCTGTGCAATACTATGCGATACAAATAAAATAGTTGTCCCATGTTCCATCATTTTTCTGATGCGCTCTTCACACTTCTGTTGGAATCGGAAATCACCAACCGAAAGCACTTCATCAACGATCAATATGTCCGGTGTCCCGATCGTCGCAATTGCAAACGCAAGCCTTGACACCATACCTGAAGAAAAGTTTTTGACCGGAACATCCATAAAATTCTGGAGTTCTGAGAATTCCACAATATTATCGTAATGCTTTTCCATCTCTTCTCTTCCGTATCCCAACAATGCACCATTCAAAAATACATTTTCTCTTGCAGTAAGATCCATATCAAATCCGGCACCAAGCTCGATCAGCGGAGCAACTGTCCCGCAAACTTCAACTTTACCCGTCGTTGGTTTTAAAACTCCTGCAATTGTTTTCAACATTGTACTTTTTCCACTACCATTAAGTCCGATCAGTCCAAGTGATTCACCTTTATATACTTCAAATGATACATTCTTCAATGCCCAGAACTCATCAAACTTCACCTGTTTTTTTAATCTTTTGATCACATACTCTTTAAAGCTATCGAATTTTTCAGATGAAAGATTGAACTTCATCGAAACATCTTCTACTTTTATGATCGCCTGTTTTTCCATATTTTCACCGCTCCCTATATGTTCAAAATAAATTCATCCTGTGCTTTGTAGAATACTCTGAGTCCGATTACAAGTGCAAGTCCTGCTTCTATCACCGCAATAATAATTGATTTTGCATCAAAGATTGTATAATCCAACATCACATCTCTGAACATCAGCAGGATATTGGTAATTGGATTCAAATTTACGATTGGTTTCAGCCATGCCGGTAAAATTGACATTGGATAAATAATCGGTGTCAGATACATCAGTGCTGTAATGAATACCGAGTATAAATGCATGATATCTCTGAACTTTACAGCAATTGCCGAAAGAATCAGTCCAATTCCCATAGAGAATATTACTAACAATACCAATGGAATCGGAACAAGGATTACTGTCCAGTGCAATTCCGCTCTTGTCGCAACCATAACCAGAATCAGCGCTGTAAAAGAGGCCATCAGGTTAATAAAGCTTGAAAAGATTCTCGAAATAACAAATAAATATTTTGGTACATAAATCTTTCTGATCAGAGATGCATTTCCAAGAATTGCTCCCATCGCATTTGTCGTTGATTCAGAAAAAAAGTTAAAGATTACCTGTCCACTCAAAATAAACAACGGGAAATTCTCCACATCAAATTTAAACAGATTTGAAAACACGACTGATAATACAATCATCATTAACAATGGATTTAATAATGTCCACAAAACACCTAAGACGGATCTTCGATATTTAATTTTAATATCTCTTGCGACCAGTTCTTCTAACAGCGGCTGGAATTTTTTAAAATTTTGGATATATTGTTTCATTTTCAGCTCCTTATTTTTTTCTTCATTTAGAATTACAAACACTTATTTATTAATACTATCTGCCCGATTTCTCGGAATAAAATTGCATTACTAATTGTCATAATGCATAACTGATATTTTTCCAAAGAAATCGTATTTTTTAAGTTCTTATTTTGTATGCACAAATAAACAAAAAATGAAAACGGCAAATAATACCTTGCCTGTACTCCCTGAATGATTTCTTCTGCCACCTCAGTAAACGATATATACAACGCTGTCCATATAAAGACGATTGTAACAATAAAGACAATCAGAAAAGCAATCCTCGTACTGATATCTAATGTTTTTTTCTTAGTTTGCTTATCTCCATATGTATCTGTCAGTGCTACCCCTGTTAAAAAAGCTGCACATAAAGCAGAATATTTTCCATCCCCCAGATATGCAAAAGAATTCAACGCCTTCGGTCCCATGAACGAATCCTGAAGAGTATCTATAACATTTTTTCCCAAAACAACTGCATACGCAAAAGGCTGTTTTAATATATAAGATAACTGTAAAGCTCCGTTTGTATCTCCGCCTCTGGTATCCGATGATTGTTCGGGTGATGAAAGCACCGGCAATAAAAATGATGCCAATAAAGCGAAACATACAACAACTATAAAACCTTTAAATATCCAAGCATCTTTTTTTGAATAGAATTTTTCTTTTCTAAGTATCATACAACTTAATATCATCGGAAAATAAACCGCTTTCGGCAGACAGCCTAACACCATACACAATATAAATGCAATACGCCATCGATATTGGAATTTTTCTTCTTTTCTGATGAACTCTCTAACCAAAATGCACATTCCTAATATTAAAAATGCAATTACCGTAATATCATATGTATATACTGTACTCTGATAAATCATAAGTGGCATCATTCCCAATGCACATAATAATCTTTTTGCAATTGGAACAACCCATATTGCCAAACTCATTATCAGTGAATACAGCAAAACATTCGAAAATCTGCCAAGTAACCACATAATATAAAATGGCATATTAAAAATTTTTCCTATTTTTAAAAACAATGCCTGGAATATATACCCCACACTGTTTATTTGGAACGTATAATCATCAGCTACTATTCCACTATAATGATTTTTCGTATTAAGAACTCTTATATAATCTATTTTTTCTTCAACAGATTCTGTATTATCTCTTGTAGTTTCATTAATCATATATGCATTGCCATAATAATAATCAAGCGCTTGTGTTGCAGGTTCTTTTTCTTTTGTACAGCCAATCAGATAAGCATTTTTAAAATGTATTTGTTCATCCCATCCTGTAATATAAGGCGGCTGAAGTACCAGCAGACACGTAGCTGCTATAAAAGAACATACAAAAAAGGCAACTGCAGGATACTTTTTGTTTTCTTTTCTGAATACAAATAAAAACAAAAAAACAAATGTCAAACAACTCACAAATCCACCCAGCATCGGATTTAATTTCAATGAATTATCAATGCCGAAATTAAATACTTTTAATTTGTTATGCGAATCATTAAATTCCAACTCAATTGATGATGTCTTTCCATCAATGTTAACTACTGATCTCGGCATGTCCTGCATGTATTCATCTTTTATATCTTTGTTCTTTTTTACGCCATAAATATTATCTTTTTTTACATGTAGCAAAGAATTTGAAAAGAAACTGGATTCATATTCATACGTGAATTTATTAATATATTGTTTCGGCATTTTTATTATAATTTTTCCACCTTTTTCAGAAACAATATATTTTCCATTTTTTTCTTTTATATTTCCTCTGATTTCTATTTTGGAATTATCAATTGAATGTTTTCCTTTATTATCCCCTGCTTTTATATAATGAATGCCGGCATATCCCCCCATTATCACTCCACCGGCAATTATTGATATACATAATAGCACAATTATCTTTTTAAATTTTTTAATATAATCCTGCATAAAAAAACCTTCCTGTTAATTTAACTATGTGTATTTTGTTCATCATTCATTTTGTTCTCATATAAAGCAAGTTCCTGTGCCAATTGTTTCATTCGTATAGACACTCTCGAAATAGCAACCGTTAACACAAAAATAATGATCAATGAAAAACAAAATCCAAAAAAGAATAACATATTTACAGGGGCAGCAATACCAACTAAATCAGATATCCATTTAATTAATTTAGGGAAACAATCCAAAACCAATGTTCCCACACCCACAATCAACCATGCCAAAGCATATCTTAATTCTAATCTTTTTTTTCGAATCATATTAACTATAATACTTAATGCAATTATTACAATTATTGCAATTATAACTTGAATCTTGACCGTCATATTTCCACCTCTAATATTTTCTAATTCTTTCAATTAATATAGCCAACGGAACTTTTATCATGTAATAAACAGATTTCTTTAATGAAATTGATGATACTCCTCCTTCCCTCTCCTTCATAACAACCGGAATTTCTTCCACTTTCATTTTTCTCCGTAATATTGCTACCACACTTTCCGGCTCTGGATAATCTCTTGGATAATCATTAGCAAACAATCCCATCGCATTTCTTCCAACCATTCGGAGACCTGATGTTGGATCTGTAATTGTTTTTCCAGTCATCATTTTTATTAAACAAGTAAAAAATTTGATTCCTATTCTTCTTGTACTTGACGACTGAAAGCCTTTCTTTTCAATAAATCTTGACCCAATCACCATATCCAGTTCATGTTCCATAAGATATTGTGCCATTTTATCTAAAAATTCAGGATCATGCTGTCCATCTCCATCCACCTGTACTGCAACATCATATCCATACGCGTAAGCATACTTATACCCTGTTTGGACAGCTCCACCAATTCCCAAATTAATCGGTAAATTCACAATATTATATCCATTTTTTTCACAAATTTCCCTTGTACGATCTATTGAACAATCATTAATAATTACATAGTCAAATCCCTTTGCATTTTGTTTAATTGCTGTAACTGTTTTCTCAATGTTTTCTTCTTCATTATACGCAGGTATAATAATAATTTTTTTCATATTTAATTGCCTACTCTCCCATGATTTTTACTTCTTTTTATCATTTTTCTCACAAAACTAATCATAAAGTACAAAAATAAATATATAACTGTAACTAAAAAACTAAAAGCAGCGCCCTCCAAACCCTTCATTTCAACAAATTTGTTGGATATAACAGCTGTAATAATCGCAGATGTTATATACCCTATCAAAATACTTTTCGCTTTCCTCATAATTGTTAAAATGTAATACATAAAAAAAGATGCTGAATTAATTCCTCCTGCAATCATCAAAATAATAAGCAGTTTCCTATATGCATGCAAATCGCAACCACTTATTAATGAAAGTGCCGAAATTCCCAATATATATGCACCTATCACACAAATGACTGTAAACGCCATAATCATTGTTAATAATAATACTATTTTTTTTATAAATTTCTTTTCTTCATTTCCATAATACAATTCTGACAAACTCGTCAGTGCCGGTCTAAAAAAGAATGTTGCGAACAAATTCACTATTGACACCGGCATAAATAAAACCTGATAATATGACATACTTTGGCTTGACATATTATTATCAACAGCAATTCGTGACGCGCTTAATATATATACCCATAAAAATGCACCTATAAAAAATGGAAAACATTCATATAATATACTTTTCACATTATTCCATCTGCAATCTGGCTTTATTTTCCCATAATACTTTGCAATATTGATATTAAATATTATTACACAGATAAAAGACACAATGATTGCCAAAAGTATCGAAAGCACTATATTTTTTGATATGGCTAATGTTACAATTAATGCAATTGCAGATAGTACAGATCTAAATGTCATAGATTTCCCTGATAAATACAATTTCCCATTCAGTTGAAATTCTCCCTCATATATATCTGCGTATCCATCAATCATTCTATACAAACACATTAAGATAATCACAACAGCTTTGTATGGCACGTATTTTTTTACTAAAACATATGCAATGCTTACAAACATCATCGCCGTACATGTCAATATCTTTGCCCCATGATATTGTGAAAAAGTATACTTTCTATTTGTATCTGTCACCAAAAAAGTTCTCAATTCAAAAAAGGCAATATATAACATCATTTGACTTATTGTTACTGCAATAGAAAACACACCGCCAACTTTTTCCCCTGCGATTTGAATCACACATAGCGACAATGCCATTGAAACAAATGAAAAAATCCCACTCCCAACCATATTCCAAACAAAATTTTTTTTCTCTGTTACGTTTTTTTCCCCTATAATCACTTGCGTTAATCTATCATTCATTGTTTACTTTTGCACCTATAATTCATTCGATTTTTCACTTTTAGCATATACTTTTGCTAATAACTTAGCAATTTGAACCGGCCAAAATTTTCTAAACATAATATAATCTTCTTCGTTTCTTGCATTATCTCCCAAAATAACCGATGTTTCCGATTCTTCATGGATTCTATGATACATTTGTATCTCATTCAAATATACAAAAGATCCTTGTCTTTTTGATAACATTTCCCATGCTTCCCAATCCTCATCACTTCGGAAACCAGGTTTAAATATTTTTTTTGGTAAATTTTTTTTCATATATGTAACTGATGGACAACAAATAGGGCACCCAAAAGCCAAAATTCTTCTTCGAACAAATTTTGATTTCTGAAGTCCCCGTATCCTCAATGGCATTAACATAATTCTTTTAATCTTCAACAGTTTATTATGATACACTGGTTTTTCATTACGTAATTCTGCATAATCCGTAAAGATAATCAAAGGTTTCTTAACTCCTTTTACTGCCTTACTAATATGTTCCGCATATTCCGGCAAATAAACATCATCCTGATGTGCAATTGTAACCAGCTCAGTATCCGCCATCTTATAAGCATAATTCCAATCTTGAGTAATTCCTTTTTCGCCTTTATTTATAAAATATGGCAAATTATATTTTTTTGATATTTCTTCTAAAAAATCATTCGGTGTTGATGTCACTAATATTATGTTCGACTTGATTGTCTGATTTTTTAAAGATTTTATACATTTTTCCAAATAAGCGCTCTCTTTATACGCACATATTGCAAATGTATGGTTCATACTATTTTTCCTTCCTTTCATCAAAAAACGGAGAGTATCTCCGATATTACTCCCAAACAGTGAAACTTCATTCCTTGAACAAATATCCATGTTCCACCTCTTTGTACAAAATTCATATTTTTAAATCTTCTTAATTTAACATACGGGTTTTTATAACAATCAGGAAAATATTTTTTCATAAAAGTATTAATTTCATTAACCATGGCCCTTCTTATTTTTCTTTCACAATTTCTTCCTATGTCGAAAATGAGGGCTGTCCATATTCTACATATAAAAAACTCTAATTCTTCTTCGGTAATATTTTTATTAAATTGTTTTCCAAATTCAATACACTCTTCCATCGCCTGAAATGGCAACTGACTCATTTTTAATTTTCTTTTTTTAAAAGTAACTGTAGTAGATGCTGGATTTGTCCTGTAAAAATAATCTGGCATCTGAATTACTTGTACATTATCTGCTACCATTTCCAACTCAAGCATTAATGGAATGTCTTCACATATAATTCCTTCTTTGTATCTCATGTGATATTTTTCCATTAAACTTCTTTTTATAATCCGATTGCATGATATATATGACGGAATTCTAATGCTTCCTTCAGAATAGTTCGCATTATATATTTTTAATAGATTTCCTTTTTCATCCACCTTCGTATAATTACATAGTACCATGTCTGCATTAGTTTCTTTTGCTACATCCACTAATTTTTTTATATAATTCTTTCCTATATAATCATCACTATCAATAAATATCAAATATTCTCCTGTTGCAACTTCTAATGCGTGATTTCTTGCCGCTGATTGTCCTTGATTTTTTTGATAGATTCCTCTAATTATTCCTTTATATTTTTTTTCATAATATTTAATAATATCTGCCGATCTATCTTTACTTCCATCATCAACCACTAATATCTCGAACGCTTCCTCTATTGATTGACTTACTATGGAATCCAAACACTCTTTTAAATATTTTTCGGTATTATATACCGGCACGATTATCGTAATTAAAATCTTTTTTTTATCCATGCCAAGCCTCCCTATTTTTAGAACTAGACACTAAAACATTTTAATTATATATTATTAGAAGATGTAAGTCAACCTCTGCATTTTATTTATAAATATAATAGAGGCGCAATTAATAAGTCATTAATTAACACCTCTATTATATCACTTATAACATTTTTTGAATCTCATTAAAATCTTTTCAAATTCATACGCACATCCCGGTATCAGCACAAAAACATACGGATATGTATACTGGCTTTTTCCTTCCCAAAAAATATGAAAAATGATTCCTCCCAAAAAAAACAGATACAACAAATCACTTTTCTCGCGATATTGAGAACTACGCCACCTAAATATACACGAAAATATCAAGATGTTCAATACTAACGCTTTTATAAATATGCTACACACTTTTTCAACATTTTTTCCTGAATACAAAGAGTTTAATATTGTTGATTGTACATAGTCTTTTGTATCAATACATGGTCCACTCCACACCGACTGAAACATTGGTTCACACCACATTGAAACTATTTTTTTTCCATAAAATTTTATAGTCCGTCCCGGATTTTCAATACTTTTTTTTAAATTATCTTTTATCTTTTTTTGTGATATTTCTCCTGCTTTTTCCGAATCATAATTAGCATCTAATGTATATGTTGCATAATTAGAAATGTCATACCAGCCTGGTGCTTTTTCCGTATTTTCCAAGTCAGTCCCCATTGCAATCCAGGCTGTTGACGGAATTCCATTGTTTTTTTCCACGCCAGTCTCAAATTCATATATTGCTCCTATTACTTTTCCAGACATCAACGTCCCCATGATAATTACCATTGCCAGTGCAAGACTTCTATACTCTTTATTCTTCATAAAATCTAAAAACAATATAATAAATACAGCTATAGCACCTATTAAAAAATTCATTTTCAACACAGCTGCAATAACACACAAAACCGCACTGATAATTGCCATACTTATTTTTCTATGTTCTATAAATTTAAGCACAAAATAGAATGCTGCAATCATTGCACAAAATCCTGGTATTAATCCATACGCAAACATTATAAAAAATAATTGTGGCAAAAACAAGAACTCCAATATTATTACAATTTTGTTTACACTTACATTACATTTAAATATCAAATTAGATATTCTATAGCCAAACCAATTAATCAAAATAATCTCAAATAAATTTATTATATACATTATTTTTTCATTTTTACATATTTTCAACAAAATGCGATCATACGAAACCAATCCCAATTGATTTGGATATATATATAAATATCCTCCTTTTTTTAAACTTGCATAATTTCCATTTGAAATCTGTTTAGCAGCATCTAGTACATATTTGGCATCTGCTCTTATGCATACTTTAATATTTAGGACCATATATATCATAATTGCGATGTACATAATAGTAAATGCCACAAAAATAGTTTTTTCTGAGAATTTTTTCAATCCACAAAACATACTACAGATAATTATTCCCATAACTACCGCAAAAATAATAGATTGCGGTTGAACAAAATATGATACTTTTTCACTTTCATCATAAGCCACACGTGCAGTAAATACACAATTTAATACCATTATAGTTGTAATAGCAATTACTATAATGTAGTGCATAATTTTTCTGCTTATTTCTTCAAGCCACTTCATGTTTTAATCTTCCTTATTGTTAGATTAGTATACAATTACTTTTGTTCCGGATGGAATGGTATCATAAATCCATTTTGCATTTTCAATACTCAGTCTGACACATCCATGTGATGCATTAATACCTAATCTCCCATCAATAATTGTTGATTTACTACCTTGTTTATATAAAACTGAGTGGAATAAATAATTACCGTAGAATTGTGTATAATACCAACATGTATATCCTGAGCCAAAAGAGGTTCCTCGTCCTTGAACCGTAAACGCCCCCTTTACAGTTGGTGTAGACATTGCTCCTGATGTACACGGCCAATATTTAACTTCATTCCAATTATTGACATATCCTCGATAAACTCCCACACGATTAGCTGATGTATCAACTAAAATCAGCCATCCGGTATTACTGTTATATATTTGTGCTTTTAATTCCATACCATTTAAAAGCAACGCACCTGTAACTGAATCAAATCGATATGTTTGTCCTCCGATTACTTGCGTACCATGCAGCATTGCTCCATCTGCTCCATAATACACTTTTTTTCCCGGTAAATTATACCAACCTATTACCATAGCGCCATTCCATGTATTAAAATAATACCAGTTTCCATTTATCTGTTTTTCTCCGTAACACATCTTTCCTTCCGAATTGTAATATACTTTACGTCCTGAAAGCTGATACCATCCAGTAATCATCTTTCCTTTATCAAAGCAATACCAATTCCCATCTATCTGTTTTTCTCCGGAATACGGTTTATCATTTTCATAGTAATATGTTTCACCTTGTGTTCTATAAAATCCCTTAATATATATTCCTGTGACCTTACAAAAATAATATTCCGTTCCATTAATATTATTCCATCCATATTGCATAGCCCCGTATTTATTATAATAATATGTATGTCCGTGATGTTCGCTCCATCCGGTTGCCATTTCTCCTTCTTTTTCTGGATTGAAATAATACCAGTTTCCATCGATTAATTTTTCACCGTAATATCTATCATTGCCTGAATAATAATATATTTTATCATTTTCCTTTCTCCACCCTGGTTTATGTATTCCATTCCATTCATCAAACAAATAAAATGTTCCCTCTATTTCACTCCATCCATGACACATTTTTCCTTCTTTGTCATAATAATACACATTTCCATGATGATTTACCCAGCCCGTTTGCATTATTCCATACACGGGATCAAAATAGTACCAATTTCCATTAATTAGTTTTTCACCATACTGCATAATTCCATCAGAATTATAATAATAAGTATGTTCATGATGTTTAACCCATCCTGTTTGCATAACCGCAGTTACCTCATCGAAATAGTACCAATTTCCATTTATACGACACTCTCCTTTGGCAATTCCGGATGATGTATAATAATATTTTTTTCCGTCTTTTGATTTCCATCCTAATTTCATTGCTCCGTTCCATGTATCAAATTCATACATAAAACCATCTATCTCTTGTTTTCCATATAGCATTTGTCCCGTTTTCAGATCGTAATACACTACTTTCGAAGGCAATTGTAAGAAACCTGTTTGCATTGCTCCAGTCAATAAATCAAAATAATACCAATGACCTTCATATAACAATTCTCCATAATGCATAGTTCCATCTGGATTATAATAAACAATTTTACTTGGCAATTCAACAAAGCCTGTAGTTAAATTTCCTGTTTTTTCATCAAAATAATACCAGTTGTTATTTATCTTTTCTTCGCCATATTTTTGTTTTCCGTCATTTCCATAATAAATTTTATTACCATTATCTTTATTTACGAATCCAGTTAACATTGCCCCATTAAATGTATTAAAATAATAATTATCGCCATCTATACACTGATTTCCATATAACATTTTTCCAGTATTTTGATCATAGAAAACCATTTTTCCAGGCAATTGCAAGAAACCTGTTTGCATAGTCCCTAAACAAGTATCAAAATAATACCAGTTTCCATCTATCTTTTGCTCACCATACAACATTGCTCCATCTATTCCATAATAAACAGTTCTTCCATCCGTAAGTTTATAAAACTTATTTTTTACCATTTCTCCATTTGAATCAAAGCAATACCATTTTCCATTTATGTTCACCTCGCCAATAAGCATGCTTCCATCAGAAGAAAAATAATGTTCTTTTCCATCTGCAAGCGTTTGAACTCCAAATTGCATCGCCCCATTCCATGTACTAAAATAGTAATGCTTACCACTTATTTCTTGTTCTCCATACTGCATTGCTCCTTCGGTTCCATAATACACAATTCTCCCATCCGGTAATTTCATAAAACGATCTGTGACTTTTTTACCATTCTCAAAATAGTACCAATTCCCATCAATCTGTTTTTCTCCTGTATATAGTTCATCCTCTTGCTCAATCAATGCATTTTCGGCATATGTATATTGTTGTAATCCTACTCCACTTAAACCAAATACACCAAGCATTAATCCCAATACAATACCCTTTTTCATATTTGCTTTCCTCTCTTTTTTATTAATAACTATTTAATCCGAATACCATCGTTATTATAATAATGTTTATTCTTCCATCCGTTTTTTAACATTGCTCCATCCCATGTACTAAAATAATACCGATTATCTCCTATCTTCTGTTCTCCATACTGCATTTCACCTTTTGTATTGTAATACACAACTTTACTTCCAAGATTCACAAACCCCGTCTGCATTGCTCCTGTTACTGGTTCAAAGTAATACCATTTTCCATTTATCTGTTTTTCTCCATAACACATACTTCCTGTTGTGCTATAGTACACGGTCTTAGTTCCCAAATCAACAAACCCTGTCTGCATTGCTCCTGTTGCAGGATCGAAATAATACCATTTTTCATTGATTCTCTGCTCTCCATAACATTTAGATCCATCGGTCTTATAATATACTTTACCTTCTTTTTCGTTTCTGAAGCCTTTGTACATTGCACCATCCCATGTACTAAAATAATACCGATTATCTCCTATCTTCTGTTCTCCATACTGCATTTCACCTTTTGTATTGTAATACACAACTTTACTTCCAAGATTCACAAACCCTGTCTGCATTGCTCCTGTTACTGGTTCAAAGTAATACCATTTTCCATTTATCTGTTTTTCTCCATAACACATACTTCCTGTTGTACTATAGTACACGGTCTTACTTCCCAAATCAACAAATCCTGTCTGCATTGCTCCTGTTGCAGGATCGAAATAATACCATTTTTCATTGATTCTCTGCTCTCCATGGCATTTAGCCCCATTCGTTCCATAATAGACTTTTCCAATATCAGTATCTCTAAATCCTGTAAACATTGCTCCATTGAATGTGTTAAAATAATATTCCTCACCATTTATATTTTGTTCACCGTAAATCATATATCCTTCATTGTTATAATATACGATTTTATTTCCCACATTCAAAAATCCTGTCTGCATTGCTCCTGTTACTGGCTCAAAGTAATACCATTTTTCATTTATTTTCTGTTCTCCGTATCTCATAGCCCCATTATCTCCATAATAGACTATTTTCCCCGGTAAATTCCAAAATGTTGCTTTTATCATTTTCCCATTTTGATTTTCATCAAAATAGTACCAACTATTATTTATTTTCTGCTCTCCATATAACTTTTGAGTTCCCGAATAACAATATGTTGCGCCGTCTTCTTCTACTAAGTGTATTCCGTTTAATGTTCCAAAATCCATATTCAAATCAACTGCTGTTGTTATTCCATTGACACTTCCTTTATCAGAGCACTGCCACATTAAATATTTCCCTGAATATGTACATTTATAATTATACTGAGCTACCCATTTTTTATAATTATTAAATGTTGCATCTGTCAAATAGTTAGTAAACCAATCTGTATTTGCGTATATTCCAACTGTATAACCAGCTGCTTCTATTTTATTACAAAATGTCTCTGCAATTTTTGCAATTTCTGCAGCACTTACTTTATTTCTCACTTTAATTTCTTCTAAATCATAATAAATAGGATATGTTAATTTTTTTCCCTCAATCAATCTCAATACATGTTCAGCTTCACTTGCTGCTTTTTGAACAGAATCAGCATAAGAATATATATACACACCATACGGTATTCCTAATCTTTCACATTCCGACACATTATAACTCCATTTTCTGTCATCTTGATTCGTCTGATTCATACCATATCCACATCGAATAATCGCATAATTCACATCCGTATTTTTTACCTTGTTCCAATCAATCTGTCCGTTATGCTCACTTACATCTATTCCTTTCGCCACAACTCCTTCTATTTTTTGTCCCAAGCTGTTATAAAAATTACCATCAATATTTGTCCATGGCGCAACTGATCTTGCCGCATATCTCGCCGCTCTACTATTTGTTGAATCTTGAACTATTAACTTTCCATTTTGATATCTCCAACTGTTTGCCTCATCATTTTTTTCAGCCTCATTCAAGTCCGTTTCTTCTAATGATTGATTTTGCACATTTTCTTTATCATTATCGTCAGTCAATTCCTCTTGGGGATTGATATCATTATTCTCTGCATAACTCTCATCAGTTGTATTCTGTAACACATTTCCGTCACTAATTTCTGCATTATTCTCAATAGCATATGCATTACTAGGCATTCCAGAAACACACATTATTCCCATCATTATTACTACACTCATTCTTATATATTTATTCTTTTTCATCCTTTTACCTTTCTTTAGTTCATTAGTCATTAATGCTATTATCTTTACTTGTTCTTTCACTGATAATATATCTCGGTCTATGCTTTACTTCCAAATAAATTTTTCCGATATACTCTCCCAACACGCCTAAACAAACCAACTGAATTCCTCCAATAAAAGCAACAATACATACCATACTAGCCCATCCTGCAACAGTTTTCCCTAAAAGTGCCATAATAATTGACCATACTACTCCACAAAAACTTAATATTGCAATACAACTTCCTAGACAAGTTATCATTCTAATCGGTTTTATGCTCAGACTAGTAATTCCATCAAAAGCAAGTGCCAGCATTTTATTCAATGGATAATGGCTTTCCCCTGCAATTCTTTCATGCCTTTCATAATATACGGAAGTACTTTTAAATCCAACCAGCGGAAACATTCCTCTCAAAAATATATTAACTTCTTTATAATTCGAGAATTCGTTTAATACTCTGCTCGAGACCAATCGATAATCAGCATGATTAAAGACCACTTCTGCTCCCATTTTATTCATCAACCAATAAAATCCTTCTGCTGTAAATCGTTTAAAAAATGTGTCCGTATCCCTTTTGCTTCTTACTCCATATACAATTTCACTACCGTTAAGATATTCATCAACCATTAAATTCATTGCATTAATGTCATCTTGTCCATCACAATCTATTGAAATTGTTATATCGCACTCATCTTTTGCCTCCATCAATCCTGCCAGAACTGCATTCTGATGCCCTCTATTTCTGCTTTGGCTAATTCCGATATAATGTTTATTTTTTTTGGCTAAATCACTAATAATTTCCCATGTTTTGTCTTTACTTCCATCGTTAACAAACATTATTTTACTTGAATCATCAATTTTATCATTTTGAATTAATTCTGTTATTTTATCCAAAAACATTTCACATGTTATCGGCAAAACTTTTTCCTCATTATAACAAGGGATTATAATATACAAAGTTGGTTTTTTCATTATTGTCACCTTTCATCTACTTTCATTAAAGATATCTATGCTACTGTTAATAATAGTATAATAATCCTTTCTTTTTTTATCAAGCGGTTTTATATTTTAATAGTATTTTATCGATCAAATTAAAATTCTATAAGAAATAGTGCAATCTTTAAATACAATTTTCCTCATTTTTCAATTTAATTCTAAGATAAAAAACATCCCTCAAGCAGATTCAAATTATTATTTAACTGCTCAAGGGATATTGTATTAATTCATTATTTCTGTATACTAATTTGATATATTTTTTGTTGTCTGAGCAATATTGTACAAATCACCATTTCCATCAACAAGATATATATGAATATTATACACTCCTTCCGATGAATCGTACCCTCCTATATCGATGTTACCTTTCCACTTATTTCCATCATACATTGCCAATGGCACCCATTGAAGATCACTCTGATCATCATACTTCCACACAGCTGCCATAATAGACTGTATTCCCTTATCCGCATACTTTACTTTTTTTACTGTAATTGGAATTTCTTTTGTTTCAGCATTATATTTTCCTGCCTTAGCCTTCGCTATCGGATCCGTCTGCGCAGCTATCTCTTCTTCATATTTTTTCTTATCTATCTGTGCCATCTGATTCAATAATTTAGACTTTCTTTTCAATTCTTTTTCTTCTTTTTCGATTCCAAACCGCTCTGTTAAAGTCTGTTGTGTCGAATATAAATTCGTTCCAAGTCCCAGACGATCACCCTCTATCTCAACTCCCATTGCAGCAAGTGTTGTCGGAAAATTATCAAAGGTCGTATAATTTCTTTTCTCATTAGTTTGTTTCTCTGCTCCGGCATTAATATATGTGGTGTAGACCCGTCTTTCGTAATCCTTATCCACATCCTCACAAAAGTCACTGTCCATCGTTGGATGATCTCCTGATATGACGATCGTTGTATCTGCAGCAAAATCCTGCTGCTGTACCCAGTCAACAAATTCTTTTACTTGTCTGCTTGAACAAGCCATTACATTCGCATACTGATTATCTCCGAATGTATCCGGACATATATCACATACATATCCATCTTCAAAATGTGTGTCCACTGTCAACATCGTAAGATTAAACGGATTATCCTGCTGAGACAGTTCTAATAACTTTTCTTTTGCAAATCCGAATAATTTTTCATCTTCATATCCCCACCAGACTTTATAATCTTCCGGAATCAAACCATTATCATGTGCATAATCGTAATCCATGATGTCATATTGACCATGATCTGTAAAATATAATTTTCGTCCACCGAATGTTGCTTCTGAACCGATTAAAAGTGTCTGTGAATATCCTTCGTTTTGAAGAATATCTCCCAACGTTGTTATTCCCGGAAAAAATGAACCCTGTGTATCCATACCATTTCCATCAATCGAGGTATTCAACGGCAATCCCGATGTTTGCCCAAACATCGCTCCCATTGTCCAAGTCGTCCCCGGCATGGAATAGCCGCCGTTCAATTTATTGCTTTTTCCTGAAAAATCCTCATTTTCCTGTGCAAGCTGTGTCAGCTCCGGAATTACATTTTGTTTAAATGCACCACCGTTTTCTTTGTCTGCATATGTCATTTCCATTGATTCCAAAAAAATATATATCAAATTACGCTTCTGCTCTGGAAATGTAATATTTACACTTGACGGATCTACATAATTATCATCGATAAATGTAGAATATGTACTCTGCCCCTTCATATAATTCGAAACATCTAATCCATTCCATGTTACACCTACTGTAATTCCTGTCACTGCAACAGCTCCTGCGGAACATACTATAGCAATTTTCTTCAAGATTCCTGTATGCTTTCTATTCGCTGCTATTGCAAAAAGAATACATCCCAAAATCAATATCACCGGAACTGCACATTCATTACAATAGTCCTTGATCATATCGGTATTTGTACCCTCTAAAGGTGCTGTAAGATGATATACCAGTTCATCCATTGTCAGATTTGTCCATGTTTTAAACATCCATTTTGCACTAAATGCAAGAAGTGATGCTAACAACGCCAGTATGGTGCTTAAAACCAGCCCTACACCTAAGATTATCTTATGTTTTTTCTTCATTATTCTTCTCTTTTCACTTAATTTTTCGTATTTAGACGGAAAATATTATATATAATTTTCACAAGTGTTACAACCAAAATCATTAAAATTTTATCATTTTTTCACACTTTACGTAAATTATTTCTTAAACACAACCAACCTCTGTCCAATATAATTAAATACTACAAATGCGCCCATTCCAACCAACATAGACAGGTTCTCCTGCACACTCTTACTCTGATTATGAAGGATCCATGACACAACCGGCTTTGCCATCCCATATGCCAACAGATAACATATTGTAATATTTATCACGAACATCCCCAGTTGCTTCCAGGATCTTTCTTTATTCTGGAACGTAAAGTATTTATTCAGGAAATAACTCACGATACTTCCCACCACATAATTCGATGCAGAAGATACCCAGTAGCTCAGATGCAGTAAATTGTATGCCGCAAACATTACTCCTGTTCCTACTAATGTATTTATAACTCCAACCATGATAAATTTCCAAAATGTAATATCCAGCATATTTTTAATCTTGTCCTTCATATGTTTTCCCTTTCTTCAGCCAAATTTTATTTATTTCATACAACAAACGGCTCATGTCACACACAAGCCGCCTGTCATATTTCCTTATTACTTTTTCTTACTCTCCAAGCCCGCTCTCGACCGCATCCATCATTGCTTTCATGGCCTCTTCTTCATCTTCCCCGTCGCAGATAAGCTCGATTTCATCTCCCGATTTCACGCATGCTCCAAGGACACTCAATACACTTTTCGCATTTGCTGCAGTGTCATCGTTATACATGAATTCTACTTTGCATTTGTATCTGCTTGCTATGTTACAGAACATCCCTGCAGGTCTGAGATGTAGTCCCGTCGGATTTGTTATTGTAACTTTCTGTCTGATCATAATGTATTCTCCCCATTTCTGTCTGTTATTCGCTCTGGTCGTTCTGATTGTTTTCATCTGTCTTTGTCTGACTGTTGTTCTGGCTTTCCCCCTGTGTTTTACTGCTCTGCTTTGAGTTTTCAAGCGTGATCTCCACATTCACTTCATTCACAAGCTTGCAGCCATCCGGCAGTTCGACAGACACCGGAACGGTATATGTACCAGGCTCTGTATAATTCTTAAGATCAATGCTGACTTTCTTCGCAGGTGAGAACAGATTCAGCACATCATTCGGTCCCTTCACCTGTATCTCCAGATCAACGTTAGATCCGTAATTGATGCTCAGTCCGTCCGCTATATTCTCCAGGATGATCGATCCTGTCGATATCTCAAAGCTCTTTGTTCCCGGCTGTTGTACCTGGATGGATATTACCACCTTATTCGCATTCTCTTCCGCAAGGGACACACCGCTCGGAAGATAAGATGAGATGTCAATGGTCTGCTCCGTTCTCTGTGTCAGTTCTTCCAATTTCAGGGCACTCGGTGGAATATCGATCTCTGATATCTCTGCAAGCGTACTCTTATCACCTGTCACTTCCACTTCCTGCGGTTCTACCGTGATCTTGCCAAGTTTATACCCTTCTGCTGCCGACACCTCTGATGTATCCACTTTAAGCGGCACACTTTTTACCTGAAGCAGTTCTACTTCAACACTAACTCCTTCTTTTCCAAGGTTGTTTGCAAGAAGTGTCTGGTCGATCACGTTATTATTTGCATCATACAGTACCAGTTTTGCTTCTACCGTCTCATCTTCGGATAATCCGGATACATTTGCTTCTGCTGTTACTTTTGCAATATTGTTAATGATTCTCTTCGGTCCGCGAAGTGTTACTTTTTCTGGAAGTGCTTTCAGGCTTCCCACTTCATATCCGTTTCTTACCGTTCCTGTTGTTGTCGGTGTGATTGGGAAATTATTCTTTGCTTCCTCATCGATCTGGATCTGCAGATTTCTTGGATTTGCCGTTGCCTTTTCATATTTTCCTGTATATCCTTTGACCGTTACTTCAATCGGCACCTGTGTACGAAGCGTCAGTTCTTTCATGTTCGCTGTCGCAACAATATCCTCTGCCCTGATCTTATCCAGTACTGACCGCTGTGCTGTAACTGTTACATTAATCTCCTGTGTGTTATCCACGATCTGATACGTATTATTATTGTCTGTAATCACTTCTTCATGCGTTACCTGCACCGGGATATTGGAAAATGTCTTGTCATCCACCGGATCATCGATATTCACTACAACCAGCCATAAGAATGCCGCAATCAGGAAAGCCAGTATTTTCAGCGCAAGATTGTTAGTTATTCTTTTTCGCATGCTTCCGCCATCCTTTCCACATTGCCTTTATTCTGTTGGTTTCACTGCTCTTATGCTGTACCTCTTCCAGCTTCACACGAAGTTCTGCTTCATTGATACTTCTTGTAAGCTCTCCTCCCTGTGCGACTGACACAGCTCCTGTCTCTTCTGATACCGTAATGACCAGTGCATCACTGACTTCGCTCATTCCTACTGCCGCACGGTGTCTGGTGCCCAGATCCTTGCTGATCCCCATATTATCCGAGAGGGGAAGATAGCAGGTTGCCGAGACGATCCTGTCACCTCTTACGATGATCGCACCATCATGAAGCGGTGTATTATGTTCGAAGATATTGATCAGCACCTGACTTGATACCAGACAGTCCATCTGGATTCCGGTGCTTTCATATTCCGTAAGCCGTATTGCCTGTTCTACGACAATCAGAGCCCCTGTCTTGACTTTTCCCATGGCAAAGCATGCACGGATAATATCCTCTCTTGTTTCTTCACTGAAACGTATCTCCCGGTTCTGTTCAAAAGGAACAACTGATGTCAGGAATTGCTTCTCTCCAAGCTTTTCCAATGCCCTCCGCAGTTCCGGCTGAAATACTACAATTGCCGCTGTAGCCATGACCGTCAGTGAATTTCTCGCGATGAACAGGATCGTATGCATCTTGAATATAGCTGCGAGAAGAATAAAGCCCGCAAGTACAATGATTCCTCTGAGCAGCATCCATGCTTTCGTATTCTTTATCCATATGATGATCTGATAGATTAGAAAAGTGAGGATCAGAACTTCTATGATATCTGTGATATGCACTCTCGGAATATAAAGTCCAATTCCATATTTATCAATAAAATCTGCAATTGTCTGTCCCATTCCTCTCACCTCCCTGCATGGTTTTTAATGATTTTTTCTGTCTTTCTATCTTTTTCTGCGGTTGCCTGCATGAAATTCATTTTCCAGACTCTGTGTCAGAAGCATCTTATCTACATCTTTCATGTCATGTTTCTTCGGTGCCGGTCCTCTCTTCGGCGAATGCTTTCTTGCCTGACTTGCCCGGATCTGTGCCGGACTTCTATAGTCTGCATCACCATATGACGGCTTCCGTTCTGTTTCTCTTTTCTGTCCATGTCCCGCATGTACTTCCAGATCGATGGCTTTTGTCTCTTCTTCCGCCGTATCCTGCGACAAACGTTTTACCGCTTCTGCATCGATGATCTCCGTCTCCTGACGTTCATTGATCTTCTTCACAGTCTTCTCCGGCGTTGTCATGGCAACCTTCGGTATTGCTTTTACATAGTAATAATATTCATCGTCTTCAAACTGCAGACGTTCACTTCTTGCATAATCTACCGAGAACAGGAATAATTCCAGCACAAGTCCTGCAACGGCTGCCACAATATTTCCTATGATCAGCGGACCATAGGAGGTGTTTACGCCCAGTGCAATACTTCCCATTGCCGTTACGACCACATTGGCAATTGCTCCCGCAATAATCCCAATCTTCCAGGCATGATCCAGTTCCTGTCTGCGAATGGTATAAATGATAAAAAATCCAATGATAAATGCAACTATGTAGAGCCACATTTCTTTATTTTGGAACACTTTCTGTACGTATGTGCTGATCTCGGCAAGCATTGCCTTACTTCCAGACGTCTTAGATGCCGCACTTATTTTCTTAAGATATTCCATCATATAATATACAACAGTTCCACATCCCATCGGTACAAGACTTACCGGTGTATAGATCAACGCACATGCAACCGGTACCACAAACGGTATCTTAAGTGCAAATGCAATCGGTGTCAGAAGCACAACAAATGCCATCTTCGGTGCCAGTCTGATATAAAATATATACATGATCAGGAAGATCAGTGCAAACACTGCGAATATGCCTATGGACGCTGCCAGTGTATGTGCAAGCAGCAGTATCGTTGCAAGCACCACCATAACCGCAGGTGGAAGGAAAGTAGCAACCACAGCCAGCCCCAGAGAGATCACCGGTGAGGAAAGTGATTTCATAAATCCTGTATTCTGATTGATCATTGTAAATGTTATCATTGCCAGTATGAACTGAAAGGCTTTATCAAATGACTTGGAATGCTTCCCATAAACCGCTTCTATTCTTTCACGTATTACATATATATTGTCCATCTATCTTTTCTCCTTTTCATACATTTTCAGCAGTTGAATCAGATTATGATTATACTTTTTCACTCTTTTCCTTGCCTTTTTGTGTTTCTCATTATAAATGTGACTGGCAATTCCGCAATATACGATCACCACACCCACATAGCCTGCCAGAATGATCAGAAAAAGGAACAGGATCAGACCATTCGACATATTACTCATTATATCCTCCACACCGGCCAGTAAAAGCAGCGCCACCAGACACACATAACCGACTGATACGCTCAGAAATGCATATATAACGTGCAGGCTTGCATAATCTTTTCTATAATAGGAACTGATCTTAAAATCTTCTTTTCCATAAGTCTCTTCATAGAGAGCAAGCTTTGTCATTAATTTTACTTTTCTCTCATCTAACATATATCCACCTCAACATGATATTAATTCCATAAAAACATCATTTTAAGTATAACAAATATCAGTACCCTTGTCCAATACTTATAGTTAAAAAATAAACCTTCTCCACGCCTTTTTCCTTTAATGCTTTTGCCGCCGCATCCAATGTATTGCCGGTCGTATATATGTCATCCACCAGCAGAACCTTCCGGACAGGGCGAAATGCCGGTGTTACCGCAAATGCATTTTTCAGGTTCTTTTTTCTCTCATTATGTCCAAGTTTCTTCTGCGGACTGGTCTTCTTTCTTCTTGCCAGGCTTTTACTGTCCACCGGAATGCACAGCATCCTTCCCAGGTTTTCCGCAAGAATCTGTGCCTGATTATAACCCCGTTTTCTACGTCTCGCCCGGTGCAGCGGGACCGGTATGATCACATCCGGGTTCCATCGCCGGATTTCTTTCTGAAAATTTTTCACGAGTTCCTGACTGTACAGTTCCCCGTATCTTCTCTGATTGTGGTATTTGAACTGATAGATAGATTGATTCACAGGAGCTTTATGATTCCATAAGCTTAATCCCTGCTCATAATAATGATGTGTATGCATACAGTCATAACAGTATTCCTTTTCCATACTACGGATCTGCTTGCCGCATTGCATACACCTTGGTTCTCTGATTCTTAAGAATTCCAGCCTTTCCCTGCATTCTGTACAGATGCCCTCTTTACAGACTTTCTGACAGAATGGACAGGTTTCCGGCCAAAACAGAACAATTATATTTTCTTTGATATCTTGTATGATACTTTTATTCATTAAATTCACGGATTCGCTCTGCAAGACTCGTATTGCGGTTCTGCTGGTTTGTGTTTTGTATCATCTCCTGGAATACGCTTTCACTTCCGATCACCGTCACACATTTTCTCGCTCTTGTGACAGCCGTATAGAGCAGATTTCTATAATAAAGCTGTCTTGGTCCCTGTAACAAAGGGATAATGACTGCAGGATATTCGCTTCCCTGCGCTTTATGGATTGTGATCGCATAAGCCAGTTCCAGTTCATCCAGCAGATTGTATGGATATTTTACCTGCTTCTTTTCATCATATTCGACCGTCACGGTCTCTTCATATGTATTGATCTTTTTGATGATCCCCATATCCCCGTTAAATACACCGATCCCTTTATCGATCGTCATTCCGTACCGGGTGGTGATCTCCCACTCAAGCTGGTAATTATTCTTGATCTGCATCACCTTATCCCCCTCACGGAACAGATGATCTCCATATTCTTTTTCCTGTTTGCCAGGCTTCGGCGGATTCAGATATTCCTGCAGGATCTTATTGATCCGTTCCACTCCGAGCAGGCCCTTTCGCATCGGCGTCAGAACCTGAATGTCTGCTTCTGATGCAGATACGAATTTGGGAAGTTTCTTCTGGATCAGTGTGATGATATTACTGATGATCATATTCGTATCATCACGTTTCAGGAAGAAGAAATCCATGCTTTTGTTATCCAGCACAACCGGTTCACCCCGATTGATCTTGTGGGCATTGACAATAATATCACTTTCGCCTGCCTGCCGGAATATCTTCGTAAGCTTTACCACCGGAAAACATCCGGATGAAATAATGTCTTTCAGTACGCTTCCCGGCCCTACACTCGGAAGCTGGTTCACATCTCCCACCAGGATCACACGAGTTCCCGGCACGATCGCATTCAAAAGTGCATACATCAACGGCAGATCTACCATTGACATCTCGTCTATGATGATCACATCTGCTTCCAGCGGATTCTCTGCATTGCGCTGGAAACCACCAACTGTCTCATCATCCGGATTGCCGGACACTTCCAACAGCCGGTGAATCGTCTGTGCCTCGCATCCGGTTGCTTCCGTCATACGCTTTGCCGCTCTCCCTGTCGGTGCTGCCAGATAGATGTCCAGTCCTTCGCTTTCGAAGAAATGAATCATCGCATTGATGGTCGTTGTCTTACCGGTACCCGGTCCTCCGGTCAGTATCATCAGACCATGCCTGACTGCTTCCATTACTGCATCTTTCTGCATCTCGTCTAGATACAGTTCTGTGTTCTTTTCAATCTGATTGATCCTGTGAAGAAGTGTCACATCAGCTGCTTCAAAATCAAGATTCAGATCATGCAGCATCTTCGCAGTATTCAACTCCATATAATAATAATGGGAAGTATACACTCTCACCCCCTGCTCTGACTGCTTCATGACGATCTTCTTTTCCATCATAAGATCCATAAGATACTTTTCCATATCTTGTATCTGTACTCCAAGAAGGTCTCCCGTCTCTTTCAGCAACACGTCCTGATACAGATAGACGTGTCCTTCATTCACACTCTGTTGTAAGGTATAAAAGATTCCGCTGCGGATCCGGAAATCAGAATCTGTGTGTATGCCAATCTTCATTGCAATCTCATCGGCAGTCTTAAATCCCACTCCCGGCACATGGTCTGCCAGATGATACGGATTCTCCTCTATCGTGCGGTAGACATTACGTCCGTAATGCTGATAGATCTTTGCTGCCAGTGTTGTAGAAATGCCGAATTTCTGCAGATAGATCATTGCCTGCCGCATATCCTTCTTCTCTTCTACCTGTGAAGCGATCTCTCTTGCTTTCCGTTCACTGATTCCTTTGATCTCTGCCAGTCGTTCCGGCTCCTCTTCGATGATCCGGAAGGTATCTTCTTTGAATTTTTTCACTATCTTTCCCGCCAGAGAAGCTCCGACTCCTTTGATCGCACCGGAACCCAGATACCGTTCGATGGATACCAGATCTTCCGGCTCACATATCTCCGATTTCTCCACAGCGAACTGAAGGCCATACATCTTATGCGTTGTATAGCCTCCTTTCAGTCTTAACAGTTCACCTTCTTCAATATAATGAAAACTTCCGACACAGGTCACTTCTCCATCTGAATTATTCAGATGGAATACCGTGTACCCGTTGTCTTCATTTCGGTAAACAATATGTTCTACGTATCCTTTTATTTCTTCCATTCGATTTCACTCACCCGGATTCCTATCTGAATCTAGATTCCTTTTCTGTCACCCATGAACTCTACGTATTCTCCGGTTCCGATGGCAACAACCTTCATCGGATCATCCGCCGTCATCGTGTTGATGCCTGTCTTTTCCTCGATCAGTTCTTCCATACCACGTAACATAGATCCGCCTCCGGTCAGCATAATCCCTCTGTCAAGGATATCTGCGGAAAGCTCCGGTGGTGTTCTCTCCAGCACGCTGATAACAGCTTCTACGATCTGTCCCGTTGTCTCCCGGAGTGCTTCTTCTGTCTCTGTCGAAGTTACCGTTACCGTCTTCGGAAGTCCTGTTACCAGGTTTCTTCCTCTGACTTCCAGCGTCTCATCTTCGATCATTGGATAGGTTGTACCAATCTTGATTTTAATATCTTCCGCTGTTCTTTCACCGATCAGAAGATTATGTTTTTTTCGCATATAGCGGACGATCGCCTCGTCGAAATCATCTCCGGCAATCTTTAAGGATGTATTTACAACCGTTCCGCCAAGTGAGATGACGGCAATATCGGATGTACCTCCGCCGATGTCAACGATCATATTGCCACACGGCTTTGAGATATCGATTCCCGCACCGATTGCTGCCGCAACCGGTTCTTCGATCAGATGTACCTCTCTTGCTCCTGCTGCATAAGTTGCTTCCTCCACTGCCTTGCGTTCCACTTCTGTAACCCCGCTTGGTACACAGATACTGATTCTCGGCTTCTTGAATGTACGCTTTCCAAGTGTTTTCTGCACGAAATATTTGATCATTTTTTCTGTTACTGTATAGTCTGATATCACGCCCTGTCTCAAAGGTCTGACTGCCACAATATTTCCCGGAGTTCTTCCAAGCATCAGTCTTGCTTCTTCTCCGATCGCCTTGATTGCATTCGTATCTCTGTCATACGCTACAACAGAAGGCTCTTTTAAAATAACACCCTTTCCTTTTACATACACCAGTACGCTGGCGGTTCCCAAATCAATTCCAAGATCTACTGACATTCCCAATTCTCCCTTCATCAAGCTGTCTATATTCCTATCTTTGGTGAGATATGATTATATCACATGCTATTTTTGAGCATGTTCCCATTATAATCAAAATCATTTAAAATAAAAAGACCCATTTTGCTTAAATCTTTATGAACCTTTTTACATAAATATTACAATATGACGAATCTGGACGATGCATTGAACAAAATGTCATATTTCTACCGTTCTAGCATTGGTTTTATATACTTTCCCGTATAGGATACCGGACTTTCCGCAACTTCTTCCGGTGTTCCCTCTGCGATCACGGTTCCGCCTTTGTCACCGCCTTCCGGACCGATATCGATGATGTAATCTGCGGTCTTTATCACATCCAGATTGTGCTCGATCACAATGACTGTATTCCCATCTTCTGTCAATCTGTGGAGAATCTCTGTCAACTTATGCACATCGGCAAAATGCAGTCCCGTCGTCGGCTCGTCCAGAATATAGATTGTCTTTCCCGTACTTCTCTTACTCAGCTCTGTTGCCAGCTTGATACGCTGGGCTTCTCCGCCGGACAGAGTCGTAGACGGCTGTCCCAGACGGATATAAGAAAGCCCGACATCATACAAGGTCTCCATCTTTCTGCGGATACTTGGTACATTTTCAAAGAAATGCATTGCTTCTTCTACGGTCATGTCCAGAACATCATAGATATTCTTTCCTTTGTATTTCACTTCCAGTGTCTCTCTGTTGTAACGTCTTCCCTTACATACTTCACATGGAACATAGACATCCGGCAGGAAATGCATCTCGATCTTGATGATTCCATCTCCGCTGCAGGCCTCACATCGTCCTCCTTTGACGTTAAAACTGAATCTTCCTTTTTTATAGCCTCTTGCTTTTGCATCTGGTGTTGCCGCGAACAGATCCCTGATCAGGTCAAATACTCCGGTATAGGTTGCCGGATTGGATCTCGGAGTCCGCCCGATCGGAGACTGGTCGATATTGATCACCTTGTCCAGCTGTTCCAGTCCCTCGATGCCTTTGTGTCTGCCCGGAATGGTCCTTGCACGGTTCAGGTCTCTTGCCAGACGTTTATAGAGGATCTGGTTCACAAGTGAGCTTTTTCCCGAACCGGACACACCGGTAACACAGGTCATCACGCCAAGCGGAAACTTCACATCTATGTTCTTCAAGTTATTTTCCTGTGCTCCGAGTACTTTCAGCCATCCGGTTGGTTTTCTTCTTACTTCCGGAACCGGGATCCGGATACGCCCGCTCAGATAGGCTCCGGTTACAGAATTTTCATTCTGCATGATCTCTTCCGCATTTCCGGTTGCAACTACTTCACCGCCATGTTCTCCTGCTCCCGGTCCGATATCCACGATAAAGTCCGATTCTCTCATAGTATCCTCATCATGCTCAACCACGATCACGGAGTTCCCGAGATCCCGCAGATGTTTTAAAGTTCCAAGCAATTTATCATTGTCTCTCTGATGCAGTCCGATACTTGGTTCATCCAGAATATATGCCACACCTACGAGTCCGGAACCGATCTGTGTTGCCAGACGGATTCTCTGTGCCTCTCCTCCTGAAAGTGTTCCGGTCGATCTTCCAAGTGTCAGATAATTAAGTCCGACATCCATCAGAAACTGGATTCTGGAATTGATCTCCTTTAAAATCTGTCCGCCGATCAGCAATTGCTGGTTCGAAAGTTTCAGTTCTTTTAAAAAGGTCTGCAGTTTTTCAATTGACATTCCTGTCAGTTCGGAAATATTTTTATCTCCTACCGTCACAGCAAGTGCTCCCGGCTTCAGGCGCTGGCCTTTGCACGCAGAACACGGTGTGATATTCATAAACTCTTCGTATTCTGCTTTCATCGTTTCCGACGAAGTCTCCCGGTAACGGCGCTCTACATTGCGGATCAGACCTTCGAATGCCACATCATAGACTCCTTCTCCGCGCTGCCCCTTATAATATACTTTCACTTCTTTACCGTTTGTCCCATGGATCAGGACATCATGGACTTCCTTCGGATAGTCCTCAAACGGTGTATCTAATGAAAAGCCATATTCTTTGCTCAACGCATCTAGGATCGCATACGTGAAGCTCTTCTTATCCGTGCAGGACTGCCATCCCATAACAGTGATCGCACCTTCACTGATACTGAGACGTTTATCCGGAATCATCAGGTCTTCGTCAAATTCCATCTTGTATCCCAGTCCAAAGCACTCCGGACATGCGCCGAACGGATTGTTGAACGAAAAGCTTCTCGGTTCGATCTCTTCAATACTGATTCCGCAGTCAGGACATGAGAAGCTTTCGCTGAACTGGACCGGTTCCCCGCCGATTACATCCACGGTCATCAGTCCTTCCGCAAGATTCAGTACATTTTCAATGGAATCGGTCAGACGCTGTTCAATCCCCTCTTTTACTACCAGACGGTCTACAACAATCTCTATATTGTGCTTGATGTTCTTATCCAGCTTGATCTCTTCCGACAGTTCGTACATATTGTCATCGATCCTGACTCGGACATATCCGCTCTTTCTGGCACGCTCCAGTAATTTTACATGGGTTCCCTTTCTGCCTCTTACGACCGGTGCCAGCAGCTGTATCTTGGTTCTTTCCGGAAATGCCATCACCTGTTCTACCATCTGATCAACCGTCTGTTTCTTAATCTCGCGCCCACATTTCGGACAATGCGGAATTCCTGCTCTTGCATATAATAACCGGAAATAATCATAGATTTCCGTTACCGTTCCTACGGTAGATCTTGGATTGCGGTTCGTAGATTTCTGATCAATGGAAATAGCCGGAGACAATCCTTCTATACTTTCTACATCCGGTTTTTCCATCTGTCCCAGGAACTGTCTGGCATAAGAAGACAATGATTCCATATATCTTCTCTGTCCTTCCGCATAAATTGTATCAAATGCCAGTGATGATTTTCCTGATCCGCTAAGACCGGTCAATACCACCAGTTTGTCTCTTGGTATGTCTACGTCTACATTCTTCAGATTGTGTTCATTTGCTCCTCTGATCTTGATATATTGTCTTGAATCTTTTTCCTGTGGCATGTAAGTCTATGATCTCCTTTTTCTATATCTTTATTTCCTGCAATGTCTTCTTAAGCTCTATTAACTTATCCCTGAGTTCTGCTGCCGCCTCAAAATTCAGATCTGCCGCAGCTTTCTTCATCTGCTTCTCCAGCTCTTTGATCAGCTTCTCTAATTCTTTCTCACTCATGGATTCCGGATCTTTTTCCATCTGTAATTCAGAAGCCGCCACTTTCCGGGATACTGAGATCAGATCTCTGACTGCTTTCTGGATCGTCTTCGGTGTAATACCATGTTCTTCATTATATGCCATCTGCACTTCACGTCTTCTCTGCGTCTCATCCAGTGCTGCACGCATGGAATCTGTGATCGTATCTGCGTACATGATAACATGCCCTTCTGCATTACGGGCCGCACGGCCGATCGTCTGGATCAGAGACGTCTCGGAACGCAAAAATCCTTCTTTATCCGCATCCAGGATCGCAACCAATGTGATCTCCGGAATATCCAGTCCTTCCCGCAGAAGATTAATGCCGACCAGAACATCGAATACGTCCAGGCGCATATCTCTCACGATCTCTGTACGTTCCAGCGTGTCAATATCCGAATGCAGATAGCGCACGCGGATTCCCAGCTCACGCATATAGTCGGTAAGATCTTCTGCCATACGCTTGGTCAGCGTTGTTATCAGTATTTTGTGTTTATTGGCAATCTCTTTATTCACTTCTCCGATCAGATCATCGATCTGTCCTTCTACCGGCCGCACTTCTACTTCCGGATCCAGAAGTCCGGTCGGCCGGATCACCTGCTCGGCTCTTAAAAGTTCATGCTCTTCTTCATATTTCCCCGGTGTTGCAGACACGAACATGACCTGATCGATCTTATTTTCAAATTCCTCAAAACTAAGCGGACGGTTGTCCAGTGCCGATGGCAGACGGAATCCATACTCTACCAGTGTACGCTTTCTCGACTGATCGCCGTGATACATACCGCCAATCTGCGGAACCGTCTTGTGCGACTCATCGATCATTATGATAAAATCATCCGGGAAATAATCCATCAATGTATTCGGCGGCTGCCCCGGAGCAAGTCCTGCCAGATGCCTGGAGTAGTTCTCAATCCCTGAACAGAATCCGGTCTCACGCATCATTTCTATATCAAAATTCGTTCGTTCCGCAATTCTCTGTGCTTCCAGAAGTTTCCCTTCTTCTTTGAAATATTTTACCTGTTCTTCCAGTTCAATCTCGATATTTTTAATTGCTTTCTCCATACGCTCCTTTGGTACAACATAATGGGAGGCCGGAAATATTGCAATATGATTCAATGTATTTTTAATCTCTCCGGTAAGCATGTCTATCTCTGAAATCCGGTCAATCTCATCTCCGAAAAATTCCACCCGAATAGCCGTATCGCCCCGGTCTGCCGGTACAACTTCTACAGTATCGCCTCGTACACGGAATGTTCCCCGCTTGAAATCCATATCATTTCTGTCATATTGAATATCTATCAGCTGGCGCAAGACTTCATCTCTGTCCTTCTCCATCCCCGGTCGGAGCGATACCATCATCTGTTCAAAGTTTTCCGGTTCACCAAGACCATAGATGCAGGAAACGCTGGCAATTACGATCACATCCCTGCGCTCGATCAATGCTGCCGTTGCCGATAACCTCAGCTTATCAATCTCTTCATTTACGGAGGAATCCTTCGCAATATAGGTGTCTGAGGATGGGACATAAGCCTCCGGCTGGTAGTAATCGTAGTAGGAGACAAAATATTCCACTGCGTTATTCGGGAAAAACTCTTTAAATTCTCCATATAGCTGCGCAGCCAGAGTCTTATTATGCGCAATGACAAGCGTCGGTTTATTGATCTGCTGAATAACATTCGCCATCGTAAATGTCTTACCAGATCCGGTGACACCAAGCAGTGTCTGGCACTGATTTCCTTCTTTAAAGCCTTTGACCAGATCCTCGATTGCCTGCGGCTGGTCACCAGTCGGCTTGTATTGTGATACTAATTCAAAATGATCCATATGATTTCTCCTAAGCCGCTCTGTCTGGCGGTGATATTTTAGAAATAGTAGTTGTATTTTTAGTATTGTTACTTGTATAGTATATCATTCAGGAGAAAAAAAGTACAGAACTAAATCGAATGTTTGTTCTATGCTTTTTTATTACTTTTATTTTATTATCAAAAATGCCGAACACTTTTACGCATTTCATGATATACTTAAATCAGTTTTTACACGGATACAAGGAGAAGCAGATTATGAAAAAACTCAGAATCTTATGGGGAATTTTAAAACGTACACGGGCAGATCATATTCTTTTAGGTTTTGTCCTCTTCCTCCTGGCCGATGCCGCCGTTATCCGGCTTGTCGAACCGGATATCCACCGCTATGGTGATGCGCTGTGGTATTGTTACGCCGTCATCTCTACCGCCGGATTTGGAGACATTGTTACCGTCACACTGATTGGAAAGATCTGTTCCGTCCTGCTCACGATTTACACTATTTTTGTCGTTGCGATCGTCACAGGTGTTGTCGTAAACTTCTACACACAACTGGTTGAAATGCAGCAAAAAGAAACACTTGCTATGTTCATGGATAAGCTGGAACGGCTCCCGGAGCTTTCAAAAGAGGAACTGGAACATATTTCGCAGAAAGTCCGCAAATTCCGTTAAAAAATACCCGCTGTCAATATGTATTCCTGTTTGCATCATCGAAATACATACTGATAACGGGTATTTTCACTATACTTCTTTTCCCATCTTCTTCACACATTTACTTCCCACTGCTGCTGCAATAAATATCCATATAAATATCTTCACCGGAAAACACAGGAACAAAAGCATGGTCACCGCCAGCGGCTTCTTCATGATACCGCCCAGAAGTGTCGATGTTACAATCGCCGCCGCAAATACAACATGACTGTCCCCCTGCTGTCCGAAGAACAGCATCGCAAGTCCGTATCCCAGACATACTCCCGCAAAAATAACCGGGAAAAAATGTCCTCCTTTTAATCCAAACTGGATACAGAGATTTGTCAATATGATTTTCAGAAATGCTACGCCGATCAATGCTATCGCCATATAACCGGCATACTCTTTCATAAGGACACCCATCTGCTCTTCTCCCGAAAACATCACTGCCGGTATCAACATTCCGATCACACCCAGACATAACCCCGCCAGAATTTCTTTTACGACACCCGGAATTTTTCCGGCAATGATTCCGGTTACCGTATGTGTCGTCTCATAAAAATATGCAAGTACACATCCACAGAACATATACACAAGCATCATCACATAATCGATTCTCTGTACCGCAACTGCATCAAATGACGGAAAACCGGACATTCCTCCGCCCATCAAAGCGGAAAGTCCCGCATAGCTTCCGGTTCCGGCTGCAAGTGCAATTCCATATATGAAGATCTTCGATCCTTTTCCAAGCTCTGCCAGCTGCATATCCGGATCTTCTTCCACCTCAAAGATCCCAAATAACGGCGCATGAAATAACACACTAAGGGAAACGGCTGCACCGATCTGTGAATATTCCTTTGTATTCTGTTTTGCAAATTTCAGATTCTCTCCTGCCCAGTAACATAAGCCTACGATAATCCCGGTAAGTCCTGCCTCCGGACCTACACTGCTTCCGATCAGAAGCGGCAGCAGTGCTGCGATCATCATGACCAGCATATTTTTATATTCGTATCTTTTTTCTTTCTTTACTTTTCCCATGACGGTTTCCATATCTTCCGGATAATCCCCGTATAACTTTCGAAATATCCCGATAATGGCTCCGCCCACAGTACACACGAGCACTGTATAATACGGAATATGAATTCTTTCCGGTATCCACTCCCATATCATTTCTGTTCCTGATGCCATGATCTTCAGCAATGCCCAGACCAAAGCTCCCGCCACAGTTCCTATGACTGCACAGAATGCCCATAATTCCAATTGGTTCTTTATTTTGATCTTCTGTATATTCTTTTCCATAATCCACTCTTATCCGGTTCTTTTTATCTCTTCTGCTCCTTCTCGTCTCTTACCTGCGGGATCAGTGATGCCGCAAGTTTTCCCTTGCCACGGTGCTTCAGATATAGAATTCCGATGATCGAGAACACCACCGCTCCGATAAAATTCACCATCAGATCTTTCATCGTATCCACTATTCCGATATCCAGATATCCACCCAGATTCCATTTTTCGCCATTGATCACCACTGACTGGATGTCCACATGCACCGGGACATTTGCACCTGTCGGGTTGAGTTTCACAGAGCTGATCGATGGAAGGATCCAGTCTTTCTGCATATCCAGTCCGAAGAACCAGTCCATTGAAAATTCAAAGAACTCCCACAATACACCGACTGTCATCGAAAAACAAAATGCAAAAAATGCCACGAAATACGGAGACATCTTAATTGAGAACCGGTCACTTCTGTTAAACAGGTCGATCAGTGCAAATCCAATTGCCGCCATAAGAAAACCGTTTGTCGTATGTAAAATGGTATCCCAAACAGGAATCTTAACATAAAATGCGTTGATCTCTCCCAGTATTTCTGCCGAAAAGATAAAAATCAGAATCACCGTCTCCAGTCCTACCGGAATCGTTACTCCCAGTGTCTGATCTAATACAGCGGGTACCATGAACAAAAACAGGGTCAGAATTCCCAGAAACATATTGTGGTAATTTCCCAGGAAAAACTGTCTGACTACCGACAGTATAACGAGAACCGTCAGCACCATCTGAATTTTCGTCCTTTCCTTTTTCAAATTCATTCCTTTTAGATTCATAACTTTTCTCCATCTCTTTTCTTAACATATTTTTTATCCGTATTTCTACGTTCACTAATATCATATCATATTTTTGCTGCCAGGCCTGAAAAAAAGTCCTTAAACAAGAATTTATACATCCGGCAACAGCCGGCATCACGATTCCTGCCTAAGGACTTTTTTATTTTTTAATTATCTTCAGGTTTACCCTGCAGATTTCATTTTATTCAAATGACTGTTCTGTACGGTTGATGATCTCATCCTGTAACGGTTTGCTTAAGTTACGGAAGAAGTCACTGTATCCGGCAACACGAACGATCAGGTCTCTGTAATCATCCGGATGTTTCTGTGCTTCGATCAGTGTCTGTCTGTCGATGACATTGAACTGAATGTGATGTCCGTCCATTGCAAAGTAGCTGCGGATCAGGCTTGACATATTCTCAAGACCTTTTTCTCCGGCAACAACATCAGGCGTAAACTTCTGGTTCAGAAGTGTTCCTGCTGTTGCAAGGTGATCCATCTTAGAGCATGACTTGATAACAGCTGTAGGTCCGTTTGTATCAGCAGACTTCTCTGGAGAGATACCTTCCGATACAGGTACATTCGCTTTTCTTCCGTTTGCAGTTGCTCCGATCACTTCTCCGAAGTATACGTGACATGTAGTAGGAAGCATATCTACTCCGTATTTTCCGCCTCTCATGGTCGGGCGTCCTGTGATCAGGTCATGATACAGATTAAATACATCCTGCATAACAGAATCTGCATAATCATCATCGTTACCATACTTCGGTGTCTTGTCATGTACCATACGGAAGATTGCATCATAACCTTCGAAGTTATGATCCATAGCTTCAAGCAGCTCTTCCATTGTGAAATTCTTCTTATCGAATACATTATACTTAACAGATGTGATACAGTCGGTAACTGTTCCGATACCTACACCCTGGATATAGTTTGTATTGTATCTTGCTCCACCTGCATTGTAATCTTTTGCATTGCTGATGCAGTCATTTGTTACCACTGACAGACAAGGTGCCGGCATATTCTCTGCATATAATTTCTCGATCACATTGTTTCCGCGAATCTTAATATCAATAAAATGTTTCAGCTGTTTCTGGAATGCATCCCATAATTCATCATAAGACTTGAAATCTTTTGCTTCACCGGTCTTAAGGCCGAGCTGTTTTCCGGATTCCTTGTCAAATCCATTATAAAGTGTCAGCTGGAATACTTTTGGAATATTCAGGTATCCTGTCAGGATGTATGCTTCACTTCCCCATGCTCCTGTCTCAACACATCCTGAAGATCCGCCGCGGCGTGCATCTTCCAGTGATTTTCCTGCATTGATAAGCTCCATGGTCTGTGCTTCTGTATTGTAGAACGCAGGCTGTCCCCATCCCTTTCTTGAGATCTCGCATGCTCTCTTCAGGAAACGTGCAGGGGTCTTCTTACTGATCGTTACGTTAGAGTTTGGCTGAACCAACTTCATCTCGTCCATACAGTCAAGGATCAGGTAGCTGACTGCATTGACACCATCACGTCCGTCCGGTGTAACTCCTCCGGTATTGATATTTGCAAAGTCTGTGTATGTGGCACTTTCTTTTAATGTGATACCTACTTTAACCGGTGCAGGCTGATTGTAGAATTTCACCCATAAGCACTCTAACAGTTCTTTTGCTCTCTCATCATCCAGAATTCCTGCTTCTGTATCTGCTTCATAATATTTGATCAGATGCTGGTCAAGACGTCCCGGGCTGAATGCATCCCATGGGTTCAGTTCTGTTGTAACTGCCAGATGTGTGAACCAGTATAACTGGATTGCCTGCCAGTATGTCTGTGGTGCATGTGCCGGTACAACCTCCAGGTTGGCTACAATCTGTTTTAATTCTTCTTTACGTACCGGATCAGCCTCTTTTTCTGCCAGCTCTAGTGCTAATTCATGATATCTCTCACCAAGAATAATCACTGCATCGCAGGAAATATCCATGGCTTTTAACTCTTCCATTTTATCCAGAGCATCCGGATCATTCATAAAATCAAGAGCATCCATTGTCTTTTTGATCTTCTCTTTGTAGTCCAGATATCCTGTTGTAAATACCTGTTCTCCACCACATGTATGTCCCGGTCCTCTCTGCTCCATAAATTCTGTGAACATACCTGCTGCGTAACAGTCGTTCCATTCCGGAGTCATGGAAGCCAGAAGTCTCTCTCTCATAGTTCTTCCCTTCCAGAACGGAATGATCTCTTCTGCCTGGAGTTTTCTGTCTTCTTCTGTTGTGTGGAAGGATACCAGATCACGCTCACTCATAACTGTCATATCCTCAACGCTGTGACAGCAAAGTTCCGGGAATGTCGGAGATGCCTGTGGATCTTTTCCCTTCTCTCCTACGATCAGCTCACCGTCTCCAAGGTAAAGTGTCTTCTTTGAAAAATACTCTTTTAACACCATAGCTCTCATAACCGGGATAGAATATTTTCCGTCATTTTCTCTGTAAAAATCTGTTTCGATCTTTGCTCTTTCCAGATCGATGTGTACCGGTGTTGTAACACTCAGTTCTCTTAACTTCTGGATTCTTTCGTTCATGCCTCTTTTTTCAGCCATTGTTTTAACCTCCTATCTTTGTGTTAGAAAAACCTGCTTCCTGGAAGAGTTTCACAAACCCCTCCATCTCTTCTTTTGTCGGTGCATTCAAGTCATTACCTTTATATTCCATATCCAGCTTCGGATATTTACTGCTTCCCGTATTATGATATGGCAGCAAATTAACCTGTGCCGGATGAATATCGTGTTCTTTCAGGAAACGGATCGTCTCTTTCATATTCTCTTCGTTTCCATTTACTTCCTTAACAGTAGGGATGCGGATGTATATCCTTGCTCCTGCATCTGAAAGTTTTACAAGATTATCTAAGATCAGTTTATTGTCTACTCCGATATATTGCTTATGTAATTCCGGATCCATTACCTTTACATCATATAAAAATGTATCGACATATGGAAGGATTGCTTCGAACTTCTCATACGGAACATATCCGCATGTATCAATTGTAAGCGATACTTCTTCTTTCTTCAAAGCTTTTGCGATCGCAAGTACATAATCTGTAGACATAGTCATCACTTCACCACCGGAAAGTGTAACTCCACCGCCGGACTGTTCATAGAACATCAGATCTTTCATCAGTTCCTTTACAAGTGTTTTTACCGGATATTCCTGGCCAACGATCTCCCGGATTCCCTGTGTACAGAAATTCTCACATTTTCCGCAGAGCTTACAAAGTTTTTTATCCAGCTTCGGTCTTCCGTCTTCCATGGTAACCGCGCCGTTCGGACAGACTTTTGCGCATACGCCGCAACCGGTACATTTCTCCGCATCATACTGAATTTCCTGCTCGAAGCGCTGTGTCTCAGGATTATGGCACCACACACACTTTAACGGACATCCCTTAAAAAATACGGTCGTACGGATTCCGTCCCCGTCATGAATAGAATACTTCTGGATATTGGTTATCAGATCCATGATATTCTCCTTTCCTCTTATTATACTTGTTATTTTCACATTTTTTACCCGTTTTAGACCAATGTTTGTACTTTAGTCTAATCATAACAAAAAAGATAAAGTTTGTCAATCCTTTGACAAACTTTATCTCATTAATTACCATCTGAAATGGATTCTGTCTATTCTTCATTCTCCTGAGTATTCAGATAATTTCTTTCCACCAGCTCCCATATCTCATCACGTCCCTGTTTCGTCACTGATGAGAACGGGATGACAATTGTTCCCGGTAACACTCCCAGACCTTCTTTTACAATCTTGATCTGTTTGTCTTTCTGGCTGCGTTTGATCTTATCGAGTTTTGTTGCAATGATCACCGGATGGAATCCCTGTGACACGATCCACTCATACATCATCTTGTCGTTACCGGATGGTTTATGACGGATATCGATCAGAAGGAATACTACTTTCAACTGCTTCGACCCGTGCAGATAACGTTCGATCAGCTGTCCCCATTTGATCTTCTCCTGTTCGGATACCTTCGCATATCCGTAACCCGGCAGGTCGACCAGATATAATGCCTCATTAATATTATAGAAGTTGATCGTCTGTGTCTTTCCCGGTGTTGCAGATATTCTTGCGTATGATTTGCGGTTCATAAGCGCATTGATCAGGGATGACTTTCCTACGTTGGATTTTCCTGCAAATGCAATCTCCGGAAGTGTATTCTCCGGAAGTTTGCTGGTGATTCCACATACGGTTTCCAGATTAATATTTCTGATTATCATATATTTCTCCTTTGATCCATCTTCTGACCCGTGCCAGAAGATCTGACTATACAAGTGCTTCTTTCAGCACCTCATTCATGTGTGTTACAAATTTAATTTCCAGTCCCTTTGTAATCTCTGTTGAAATTTCCTCAACATCTCTTTCATTTTTTGCCGGGACAAGTACGGTCTTCATTCCTGCATTTTTTGCAGCCAGAAGCTTTTCTTTCAGCCCTCCGATCGGGAGTACACGTCCGCGCAGTGTAATCTCTCCTGTCATAGCGAGGTCTGCCCGTACTTTTCTTCCTGTCACCGCAGACATGATTGCAGTTGCCATTGTAATACCGGCAGATGGTCCGTCTTTTGGAACGGCTCCCTCCGGAATATGGATATGTATATCATGTTTCTTAAAAAAATCATCTGTAATATCGTGCTCTTTGCTTACGGAACGGATATAACTGATACCGGTTCTCGCGGACTCTTTCATGACATCGCCAAGCTGTCCGGTCAGCAGGATTTCTCCTTCTCCCGGCATCATATTCACTTCGATCTGGAGTGTATCACCGCCGACACTGGTCCATGCGAGTCCACGCACAATACCAACTTCATCTTCTTCATTTGCCATCTGATAACTGTAAAGTTCCTTACCCAGATAGTGTTCCATATTCCGCTCTGTCACATGAATGGATTTCTTCTTTTTCTCAAGGATCTCCATTGCTGATTTACGGCAGATATCACCGATCTTACGTTCCAACTGTCTGACCCCTGCTTCTTTTGTGTAATTTCTTGCCATCTTCCAAATCGCATTTTTACTGATGGTCAGCTGATCTGCTTTCAGTCCATGCTTTTCGATCTGCTTTGGAATCAGATGTTCCTGCGCAATATGCAGTTTTTCATTTTCTGTATAACTGGTAACCTCAATGACTTCCATACGGTCAAGAAGCGGCCTTGGAATGGTCTGCAGGCTGTTTGCCGTTGTGATAAATAACACTTCCGACAGATCCATCGGCACTTCCAGATAATGGTCTACGAACTTATTATTCTGTTCGCCATCCAGAACCTCCAGAAGTGCTGAGAATGTATCTCCTTTATAGTCATTGCTGACTTTATCTATCTCATCCAACAGCATCAGTGGATTCTTGACTCCTGCCTGTTTCATTCCATTTGCGATTCTTCCCGGCATTGCTCCTACATAAGTCTTTCTGTGCCCCCGGATTTCCGCTTCGTCACGGACACCTCCAAGCGAAATTCTCACATACGGCTTCTTCAACGCCCTGGAAAGAGATTTCGCAATCGAAGTTTTACCGGTTCCCGGAGGACCCACAAGACAGATGATCGGTGCTTCGCCTTTTTTCGTAAGCGCCCGTACTGCAAGATATTCAAGTACTCGTTCTTTTACTTTCTCCAGACCGTAATGATCTTCATCCAGTACCTGTCTTGCAAATGCAATATCTTTATGCTCTTTGCAAGTTTTATCCCATGGCATTTCAAGCATTGTTTCGATATAGGTCCGGATAACGCCTGTTTCCGCCGGGGAATTCATGGAATTGCGGAATCTTTTGATTTCTTTGTTCAGCTTTTCTTTTACTTCTTTCGAAGCTTTCAATGCATCTGCCGCCTGCTGGAATTCATCCGCATCCGACATGGTATTGTCATCACCAAGTTCCTCACGGATTACTTTCAGTTCTTCCCGTAGGATGTATTCCCTCTGATTCTTGTCCACACGTTCTTTCACCTTACTTTGGATCTCTTCTTTTACTTTCTGTGCCTGGATCTCATTCACAATCTTATATAGCAGAAGTTCATACCGTCTCATAACGTTCGTCTCTTCCAGCAGTTCCTGCGCATCTTCGAATGAAAACGGCATATTTGCAGCAATCACATCTGTCAGGTATTTCAGATCATGAATGGATTCCACCTGCATGCCAAGTTCTTTTGAAAGCTTTGGGTTCTTTAACAGATATTCTTTGAAGACATCCTGTAATCCACGGATCATTGCTTCCCGGTTCATTGGATCGTCTTCTTCCCGCTCTCCGGATACTACTTCATCATCCGGCAGTTCTACTACCGTTGCCTGGAGATATGGTGTCTCACTATCCATTCTTACAAGACTTGCTCTTACTTCTCCGGATACAAGTACACGGCTCATTTTTTTTGGTAATTTTACTACCTGCCTTATGGTAACAACACAGCCAACCAGATAGACATCTTCTGCTCCCGGCTCTTCTATTTCCAGATCCTTCTGAGCGCTGACGAATAACTTCTGGCCGTTTTTTACCGCCTCTTCAATCGCCTGCAGTGATTTTTCCCTGCTTACATCAAAATGTCTGACCTCTTCCGGCAGTATCGTAAGTCCTCTTAAGGCAACCATAGGCAGACTATAGGTTTCTCCTGTCATATATTCACACTCCTGTTCACCGACTGGATTATCTTGGTATAAAATCAGCGGGTACAATTATTCTTCGCACCCGCCGTCTTTCTTTTCATTTATTATGCACTTTCTGAGTCAGGTTCTGCATGTTCACATACAGGCTCTCCTGTTCCTTTTACAACATCTTCTGTGATGTGGCATGATTTTAATGTCTCATCCGATGGTGCTTTATACATGATATCCATCATGATACTTTCCATAATCGCTCTCAGTCCTCTTGCTCCCGTCTTTCTCTTCAGGGAAGTCTCTGCGATTGCTTCCAGTGCTTTATCATCAAATGTAAGCTCTACATCGTCCAGTTCCAACAGCTTCTGATACTGTTTAGTCAATGCATTCTTCGGCTCTGTAAGAATCTTCATTAATGCATCTTTATCCAGCATTTCCAATGCTACTGTTACCGGTACACGGCCTACGATTTCCGGAATCAGACCAAATTTCACAAGATCCTGCGGCAGAATCTGCTGAAGCAGTCTGTCCACATCATCTTCATGCTTTTCTGCAATCTCTGCATTGAATCCAATTGATTTCTGATCGATACGTTTTTCAACGATTTTTTCGATTCCTTCAAAGGCTCCTCCACAGATGAATAAAATATTCGTGGTATCGATCTGGATCATCTCCTGATGCGGATGCTTTCTTCCTCCCTGTGGAGGTACATTGGCAACTGTTCCTTCAATAATCTTCAGAAGCGCCTGCTGTACACCCTCACCCGATACATCTCTGGTAATCGATGGATTCTCTGATTTTCTTGTAATCTTATCAATCTCATCAATATATATAATTCCATACTCTGCACGTTCAATATCTCCGTCTGCCGCCTGAATGATCTTCAGAAGAATGTTTTCTACATCTTCACCGACATATCCGGCCTCTGTCAATGCTGTTGCATCAGCAATCGCAAACGGTACTCCCAAAATCTTTGCCAGTGTCTGAGCCAGAAGCGTCTTACCGCATCCTGTCGGTCCGAGCATGAGAATATTACTTTTACCAAGATCTACTTCCATATTTCTTCCCGCCATTACACGTTTATAATGATTATAAACAGCTACCGATAATACTTTTTTCGCTTCTTCCTGACCAATGACATATTCATCCAGAAATGCTTTGATCTCTTCCGGTTTTAAAAGATTGATATCCGAGAACGGATTCCATTCTCTTCCGTTCTCGTATTCAAATTCTTCTTCTATAATCTCTGCGCAGACATCCACACACTCATCACAGATATATGCCCCATTCGGACCTGCGATCAGCTTTCTCACCTGATTCTGCGTCTTGTTACAGAACGAGCATCTTACCTGATCATCGTTCTTTCCTGCCATACTTTTCACCTCGTCTGAGGACTGCCCTAGCGGTTCTTGATGACTTCGTCAATCAGACCATACGCTTTGGCTTCTTCCGCAGTCATAAAGTTATCTCTTTCTGTATCTGCGTTGATGACCTCTAACGGCTGTCCTGTATTTTCTGCCAGAATCTGATTCAGTTTCTGACGAGTTTTTAAGATATGATCTGCTGCGATCTGAATCTCTGTTGCCTGTCCCTGAGCTCCGCCAAGCGGCTGATGGATCATGATCTCAGAGTTTGGAAGCGCAAGTCTCTTGCCCTTTGTTCCTCCTGTAAGAAGGAATGAACCCATACTTGCAGCCATACCAATACAGATTGTCTCAATATCGCATTTGATATACTGCATGGTATCATAAATTGCCATTCCGGCTGTTACAGAGCCTCCCGGACTGTTGATGTACAGATGGATATCTTTCTCCGGATCTTCTGCTTCAAGAAACAGAAGCTGTGCAACGATCACACTTGCAGATACATCTGTTACTTCTTCGCCCAGAAATATAATTCTGTCTTTTAATAATCTTGAATAGATGTCGTAAGAACGTTCTCCACGGCTTGTCTGTTCAATGACATAAGGTACTAAACTCATGTATATGCCTCCTGACTATACTATGTTATGATCTGACATTCTTATTTTTCTACTGCATTCTCAACAAGGAATGTAACAGCTTCCTGAACTGCCAGATCTTCCTTCATCTGTTTCTTCTCGTTCTCACCCATGAATTCTTTCAGTTTCTCAACTTCCATGTTGTAAGATTCAGCCATCTTGGCAAGTTCTTCATCGATCTTCTCATCTGTGATTTCGATATTTTCAGCTTTTGCTACTGCCTCAAGTACAAGACGTGTCTCAATTCTCTTGATTGCCTGTGGTCTCATATCTTCCATCATCTTCTCTGCAGTCAGTCCTGTGAACTGGAAGTACTGCTCAAGAGTGATTCCCTGAGACTGGATTCTCTGTGCAAAATCCTCTACCATCTGAGTTGTCTGTGTCTCGATCATTGGCTGTGGAATCTCGTATTCTGCATTCTTAACAGCCTGCTCTACAGCCTGATCTTCCTGATTTCTCTTTCCGTCTGCTGCTTTCTGCTCTTTGATCTTTGCTTTTACGTCTGCTTTGTATTCTTCTAATGTATCGAATTCAGATACTTCTGCTGCGAACTCATCATCAATTTCCGGCAGTTCTTTTGCTTTGATCTCATGAACTGTACATTTGAATACAGCTTCTTTTCCTTTTAATTCTTCTGCATGATAATCTTCCGGGAAAGTAACTTTTACTTCAACTTCTTTCTCAGCTTCAGCGCCTACTAACTGCTCTTCAAATCCAGGAATGAACGATCCTGATCCGATAGTCAGTGGATAGTTCTCTCCCTTTCCGCCTTCAAATGCTTCACCATCAACAAATCCTTCAAAGTCGAGAATTACTTCATCACCGTCTGCTACCGCACGGTCCGTAACTACAACTTCTCTTGCATTTTTCTCTGCTTCTTCCTGGATCTTAGCGTCTACTTCTTTCTGAGTTACGCGTGTAGATACTTTATCTACTTCCAGTCCTTTATACTCACCGAGTTTTACTTCCGGCTTTGTTGCAACATCTGCTGTAAAGATGAATGATTTTCCTTTTTCAATCTGAACAACGTTGATCTCCGGTCTTGAAACAATCTCAAGTTCACACTCTTCATATGCTTCAGAATATGCCTTAGGGATCAGTGCATTTGCTGCATCATCGTAGAAGATCTCCGGTCCATACATTTTCTCGATCATCTGACGTGGTACTTTTCCTTTACGGAATCCCGGCATAGCGATCTTGTTCTTCTGCTTCATATATGCACTCTGAAGCGCTTTTTCTAAATCATCGGCCGGAACTTCGATAGTAAGTTTCGCCATGTTGTTTTCTAACTTTTCTACCTGTAAACTCATTTACTATTTCCTCCTGTTTCTAACCCGCCTCATGGGTAGCGGAAAAAAAGCGGGTATATTACAATACATTCACCACAGAAGTATAACACAAACTCTGGTAAATATCTAGTCCCCGTTTTTGCTTAAATCCGGTGTTTTTCCGCTTTTTTCTTCTATTTTTATTAAATTTTATGAAAAACTATTAAAAGACTATAGAATCTGCGATTTCCTTCGCTTTTTCTTCGCCATCCAGAATCTCGATCAATTTCAGTCCAAAATCAATTGCAGTGCCAACGCCCTGACTGGTGATAATATTCTCGTCTACTACAACCGCTGTCTCTGTCAGCACGACATCTTCCATCTCATCTTCCACGCCCGGATAACAGGTTGCCCTCCTGCCTTCCAGTACTCCCAGGCTCTTTAATATGGTAGGTGCCGCACAGATCGCTCCCACATATCTTCCTTCTTTTGCATACTGTTTTACCACATATCTAACTCCGTCATGGTTTTTCAGGTTCAGGGTTCCCGGCATTCCGCCCGGAAGCACAACCATATCAAATTCATCAAAATCTACTTCATCAAATAAATCTTCTGTCTGCACATTGATTCCATGTGCTCCATGTACGATGTAATCATCCATGATGGATATTGTATCTACATATATCTTTGCTCTTCTTAACAGATCAACAACAGTCAGACCTTCGATCTCTTCAAATCCGTCTGCCAATAATACGCATACTTTTTTCATCTTCATTATCCTCCTCATCTCTTATTTATTCTAAATTCTATCACCGTTTACTTTTTCTGTAAACTGTTGTATCATAATTTCACCGCAAATGAAAGGAGACTTTATAATATGGAAATAGAACGAAAATATCTTGTTGCAAAGCTGCCGGATCAGCTGGAAACTTACCCATGCCGCCTTCTCGAGCAGGGGTATCTGAACACCAATCCCGTTGTACGTATCCGTCGTGATAATGAAAAGTACGAACTCACTTACAAGTCTGCCGGACTGATGTCCCGTCAGGAATATAACCTTCCTCTTGACCGGGAATCCTATCATCATCTTCTTGGCAAGATTGATGGACGTCTGATTAAAAAGAAACGGTATGTAATCCCGCTTTCTTCCGGCCTCACCGCAGAGCTTGATATCTTCGAAGGCGATCTTGCTCCTCTTATGCTTGTAGAAGTAGAATTCCAAACCGAAGACGATGCAGATTCTTTCACCGCTCCCGGCTGGTTCGGCGAAGATGTCACTTTTTCCGGAAAATATCATAACAGCTATCTGAGCCGTTTATAAATTGATATTTGTCCGCGCGCCACATTTCGTTGCTTTTTCTCGTTTTGTCACGTCTTGTTGCATATCATATCTATTTTATGGTCAGATTGTTATACTAACAGCAATATGTAACTTGTGGAGGTTTAACATGGCAAATCTGCAACTGGCCAAAAACTTATTCTATCTCAGAACCATATCTGGTCTAAAGCAGGATGATATTGCTGATATCTTCAATATCAGCCGTCAGGCCTGCAGCAATTATGAAACCAGTACACGTACGCCGGATCTTGGTTATCTGGCTTCTTTTGCTGCACATTTTCACGTTACTATGGATCAGCTTATCCTCTGTGATCTCGAAGCCGAACATTTTATTCCCGGATCAGAATATCCTTCCGGCATGCGCGAGACGGTTACTCCTTATATGCAGGGAATCGAAAAAAATACCGGTAACTACATCTATCTCACCGAAGAAGAAGTGGATCTTGTATTCGCATTCCGTTCTTCTTCCGATGAGAAGCGTAAACTCGCTACCGGTTTTCTTCACTCAGATAAATAATTGTCTTTCCTTTTTTCCCGACTTTTTCTCAGGCTCCCAGTCCAAATCCATCATGAACTGCATTCATTGCTTTTTCAATATCTTCTTCCGGAATCAGTACCGTAATACGGATCTCGGATGTGGAGATCATATTGATATTGACTCTGGAATTGTATAATGATTCAAACATCTTCGCAGCTACTCCCGGATTACTCATCATTCCGGCTCCAACGATGGAAAGCTTTGCAACCTTTTCATTCCATGTGATATCCTGGATCGTAAGTCTTTCTTTATTCGCATTCAGTACTTCAATCGCATGTTGCAGATCCTCAGATGCAACCGTAAAGGAAATGTCTTTTGTTCCTTCTCTTCCGACAGACTGAAGAATGATATCTACGTTAATATTATTTGCAGCCAGTGTATTAAATACAGCAAATGCCGTCCCCGGCTTATCCTCTAATCCGATAACAGAGATTCTGACTGTATCTTTATCTGCAGCCACACCTGTAACCAGTAATTTTTCCATATTCGAACCCTCCTTGACTACGGTACCTTCTGAACGGTTCAGGCTGGACCGCACCACTAATTCCACATTATATTTTTTTGCCATTTCCACAGAACGGTTGTGAAGAACTTTTGCACCAAGGCTTGCAAGTTCCAGCATCTCATCATAAGTAACCGCATCCAGTTTTTTTGCAGTTTTTACAACTCTCGGGTCTGCGGTGAACACACCGTCTACGTCTGTGTAAATTTCGCATTTATCAGCATGAAGTACCGCCGCCAGTGCAACGGCTGTTGTATCGGAACCGCCTCTTCCGAGTGTTGTGATATCGTCATATTTATTGACTCCCTGGAATCCGGTTACGATCACGATCTTTCTGGAATCCAGTTCATGCATGATGCGTTCGGTGTCTACTCTTTTAAATCTAGCATTCCCGTAACGGGATGTGGAGTGCATCATAACCTGAAAAGCATTCAAGGATACAGCAGGTACATCCAGTGCCTGCATTGCCATAGCCATCAGGGATACCGACACCTGTTCTCCTGTAGTAAGCAGCATATCCAGTTCTCTTTTTTTTGCGTCCGGATTGATCGTATTCGCCAGTGCGATCAGTTCATCTGTAGTATCTCCCATTGCAGAAAGTACAACCACCACGTCATGTCCGGCCCTGTAATCTTCAATGCAGCGTTTTGCCACATTGAATATTCTGTCTTTATTGGCAACAGAACTGCCGCCAAATTTCTTAACTATTAACATGTTTCCTCCTGTGACAGACCAATCTGATTAATCCTGTATACGGATCATATGTACGATCTGCTCTTTGTAAAGTTTTGATCTGGTCTCATAATCACCTTCCATCATAACAGGTGTTACGAATCCAAATTCATCTTCCAGTTCCGGAACGTTTACGACTTCAATCTCTCCGTATGATTCTTTCAGCTGTGGAATCAGTTTTTCTTTATCTCCCTTAATTCTCACAAAGAATCTTCTCTTGGAATCCGCCTTATCTTCCAGTTGGAGCTTTTCTTCTTTCCACATTGTCATAATATTACGGTTCAGATGTTTTGCTTCGTCTACCACATCTGCAACTACGGCGCTTGCAGTCGGAAGTTTTCCTGCCCCGCTTCCATAGAACATCGCATCTCCCAGTACATTTCCATGCACAAAGATTGCATTAAATACATCATTGACATTGTAGAGCGGATGATCCGGATATAACATACATGGTGCTACGATCGCATGCAGTCTGTTGCCCGCATAACGTCTGCTGGACGCCAGCAGCTTGATCGTTGTTCCCATTGCCTTTGCATATTTCATATCTTCTACCGTAATCTCTGTGATTCCCTCACAGTAGATATCTTCAAAATCAACCTGCTGTCCCGAGATCAGGGATGACAGGATTGCGATCTTTCTGCAGGCATCGTAACCTTCTACATCAGCTTCCGGATTTCTTTCCGCATATCCATTTGCCTGTGCTTCTTTCAGGACGGTATCATAATCTGCCCCTTCGTAAAACATCTTGGACAGCATATAATTTGTCGTTCCGTTTAAGATTCCGGTGATCTCCTCGATCTCGTCTGCAGTCAGAGAAGAATTCAGCGGACGGATGATTGGAATACCCCCTCCGACACTTGCCTCAAACAGGAAATTAATATTATGTTCCGCTGCAATGGAAAGCAGCTCTGCTCCGTGCTTTGCCACCAGTGCCTTATTTGATGTTGCCACACTCTTTCCGGCCTGCAGGCAGCGTTTTACAAATGTATACGCCGGTTCGATACCACCCATCACTTCCACAACAATCTGTACCTCTTCATCTGATACGATCGTCTCGAAATCATGTATGATCTTGTCCTGCACCGGATCTCCCGGGAAATCTTTCATGTCCAGCACATATTTGATATTCAGTTCTTCACCGATTCTCTGATTGATACGTGCCCCGTTGGTATTGATGACTTCTACCACTCCGGAACCCACTGTCCCGTAGCCCATTACTGCTATATTGATCATATATTCCCTCCCTTTAGCCGTTCGCGATCTTCTTCAGGTATGCATTGATAAATGAATCAATATCACCATCCATTACGGCATTTACATTACTGTTTTCCTCATTTGTACGATGGTCTTTCACCAGTGTATATGGCTGCATAACATAAGACCTGATCTGATTGCCAAATCCGATATCTTTCACTTCACCCCGGATATCTGATACTTTTTCAGCCTGCTCCTGCTCTTTCATGAGTTGCAGCTTTGCTTTTAACATCTGCATTGCTTTTTCTTTGTTGTGGTGCTGTGACCGTTCATTCTGACACTGTACCACAATTCCGGTTGGCAGATGCGTAATACGTATTGCGGAAGACGTCTTATTTACATGCTGTCCTCCGGCACCACTTGCGCGGTATGTATCAATCTTCAGATCATCATCTGCAATCTCAATATCGATATCATCTTTCAGATCCGGCAGTACATCGCACGATGCAAAAGATGTCTGGCGTTTTCCTGCCGCATTAAACGGTGAAATACGCACCAGCCTGTGGACACCTTTTTCTGATTTCAGATAGCCATAGGCATTCTCACCATTCACTTCAAATGTAACTGCTTTAATTCCGGCGATATCTCCGTCCAGGAAATCCAGCACCTGAAGTGTGAATCCCTTTCTCTCTGCCCACCGGCTGTACATACGGTAAAGCATACCTGCCCAGTCACAGGATTCTGTTCCGCCGGCTCCGGCATGTATCGTCATGATCGCATTGCAGGAATCATATTCGCCTGACAACAGTGTCTGGATCTTCAGCTTTTCAAACACTTCTTCAAATGTATGGATCTCTTCCTCCAGTTCTTTTACCATCTCCGGATCTTCATCTTCATATCCCATCTCGATCAAAAGACCGATATCTTCATAAGAACTGTAGAGATTATGGATTGTCTCCACAAGTTCTTTCAGATTCTTCAATTCTTTCATCAGTTCCTGTGATTCTTCCGGATTATCCCAGAATCCAGGTTCTTCTATCTTTCGTTCCAGTTCTTCGATTCTCCGCTCTTTCCCTGCAACGTCAAAGTGAATCCCTCATTTCGGCAAGAGGTTCTTCATAAGCGTTCATTATTGTTTTGAACTGATCTAATTCAACCACATTTCCACCTCTTTCTTTTCTTATATTCTTCTTTATCCGGCAGCCGGGTTATCCCTGCCGCCGTCATCTCATAATATCATATACGTCTGCATTCTGAAATTAATTCTTCCGTCCGCAGCACTGTTTGTATTTCTTTCCGCTTCCGCACGGGCATGGATCGTTTGGATATACTTTCTTTTCGGCACGTTTCTTCGGCTCACGTACTCCTGTATCATCCTTGTTCGTTCCGGTTACTTTTGCAACCTGTTCTCTTTCTACCTTCTGTTCCAGTTTGACATGCAGGATCGTACGTACCGTATCTTCCTCAATGCTTCTTGTCATCTCATCAAACATCTCGTATCCGATCATCTTGTACTCAACCTTTGGATCTCTCTGGCCATAAGCCTGAAGACCGATTCCCTGACGCAGCTGATCCATATCATCAATATGATCCATCCATTTTGCGTCGATCACTTTCAGGAGAACGACACGCTCAATCTCACGCATATGCTCCGGCTCCGGAAATTCTGATTCTTTCGCCTCGTAAACCTTTGCCGCACGTTCTTTCAGCATATGCTTCAGTTCCGTCTGACTGATATCTTTGACATCTTCTTCCGTAATCACTTCCATCGGAATCGTATTCCGGATCGTCAGATTCAATTCTGTCAGATTCCACTCATCATAATCCTGATCCGGACTGGTTACCATGTCTACCGCGTTTTCCACATAATCATTCATCATGTGGAAGATAGAATCGCGCATGTTATCTCCATCCAGCACATGGCGTCTTTCTTCGTAAATAATCTCTCTCTGTTCGTTCATTACCTGGTCATATTCCAGCAGATTTTTACGGATTCCGAAGTTGTTGCTCTCGATCTTTTCCTGTGCTTTTTCAATCGCACTGGAAAGCATCTTATGCTCGATCTGCTCGCCGTCTTCCACACCAAGTGTATTGAACACATTCATCAGTCTTTCCGATCCGAACAGTCTCATCAGATCATCTTCCAGGGAAATGTAGAATCTGGATTCTCCCGGATCCCCCTGACGTCCGGAACGTCCACGCAGCTGGTTATCGATACGTCTGGATTCATGCCGCTCGGTTCCGATGATCTTAAGACCTCCGGCCGCCCTTGCTTCATCATCCAGTTTGATATCCGTACCACGGCCTGCCATGTTTGTTGCGATGGTTACCGCATCATGGATACCTGCCTGTGCAACGATTTCAGCTTCCAGTTCATGGAACTTGGCATTCAGTACGTTGTGTTTGATGCCGCGGCGCTTTAACATACCACTTAACAGTTCCGAATTGTCGATCGTGATCGTACCAACCAGTACCGGCTGGTGTTTTGCGTGTGCCTCTTCAATTGCATCGCACACAGCTCTGAACTTTTCTTTCTGTGTCTTATACACTGCATCTTCCAGATCCTGACGCTTTACAGGCACGTTTGTCGGAATCTCAATAACATCCATTCCGTAAATTTCACGAAATTCTTTTTCTTCTGTCAGAGCTGTACCTGTCATACCTGACTTTTTCGTATATTTATTGAACAGATTCTGGAATGTAATGGTTGCCAGGGTCTTGCTTTCCCGCTTAACCTTTACATGTTCTTTTGCTTCGATTGCCTGATGCAGTCCGTCCGAATAACGGCGTCCCGGCATGATACGTCCGGTAAATTCATCCACGATCAGCACTTCATCATCTTTTACTACATAATCCTTGTCACGGAACATCAGATTGTGTGCACGTAATGCAAGAATAATATTGTGCTGAATCTCCAGATTATCCGAATCTGCAAGGTTATCGATATGGAAGAACTTTTCAACTTTCTTTACACCATCTTCGGTAAGGTTGATATTCTTCTCCTTTTCATTAACAATGAAATCTCCTGTTTCTTCAATGTCCTCACCCATGATGGCATTCATCTTGGTGAATTCTCCGCTTGCCTCACCACGTTCCAGCTGACGTGCAAGTATATCACATGCTTCGTAAAGCTTTGTAGATTTCTCGCTCTGTCCGGAAATGATAAGTGGTGTCCTCGCCTCATCGATCAGTACGGAATCAACCTCATCGATCAGTGCATAGTTCAACCCTCTCTGCACAAGCTGTTCTTTATAAATAACCATGTTATCTCTCAGATAATCAAATCCGAGTTCGTTATTTGTCACATATGTGATGTCACAATCATATGCGGCACGTCTCTCATCATTATCCATGCTGTTCAGTACCACACCTACAGTCAGTCCGAGGAATTCATGTACCTGTCCCATCCATTCTGCATCACGTTTTGCCAGATAATCATTGACAGTTACAACATGTACGCCTTTTCCTTCCAGTGCATTCAGATAAGACGGCAGAGTTGCGACCAGTGTCTTACCTTCACCGGTTTTCATCTCTGCAATACGACCCTGATGCAGGATGATTCCACCGATGATCTGTACGCGGTAATGCTTCATTCCCAACACACGGCTTGCCGCTTCTCTCACTACTGCATAAGCCTCCGGGAGAATATCATCTAAAGTCTCGCCATTTTCCAGACGGTCCTTAAATTCTTTTGTCTTTGCTTTCAATTCTTCATCTGAAAGCCGCTGCATATCTTCATCCAGTGCCATAACCGCATCTGCGATCGGATATACTCTTTTCAACTCATTCTGACTGTGAGTTCCAAATATTTTCTGTATAATATTCATTCGATGTATACTCCTTATTTCTCTTTAAGGCCGCGAAACGACCACTTTATTCATTATTTTATCACTATCCATACCTCAATTCAACTGATTTATAAAGTGTTAACACTTTATTTACGACCTGTTTATAGGGGATTACTTTTTGATTCCGCATGGCACATTAATGATATTCTTTTATCACTTCATACGGAATCCTGCCACCAAAGAGATCAAGCGCACTTCCAATCGTAAAATCAACCTTTCCGTTTCCGGTTCTGCGTATCTGTTCCAGATCCTCCATACTTCCGATACCTCCTGCATAAGTCACCGGAATGTCTGCCTGCTTCAGGATATTTATCAGCTCCTGTTCTATTCCGGAAGCTTTCCCCTCCACATCCACACCATGTACTAAAAATTCATCGCAATAGCCGGACAGTCTGCCAAGGATCTCCGTTCCAAGCTCCACATTGGTAAATGTCTGCCAGCGGTCAGTTACGATATAATATCTTCCGTCCTTCTTCCTGCAGCTCAGATCCAGAACCACATGTTCTTTTCCCACTGCCATACATAATTTTTTCAGATTATCCCAGTAGATTTCACCATTTTTGAATACATAAGAAGTCACGATCACATGGCTTGCTCCTGCCCGGATATATTCCGAAGCATTGTCTGCCGTAATTCCGCCTCCGATCTGTAATCCTCCCGGATACGCATGCAATGCCTTTAATGCCTGTTTTTTTGTCTGTCCGTAATATTCCGACGATGCCGGATTCAGGAGAATGACATGTCCCCCTTTCAGTCCGTCTTTTTTATACATTTCCGCAAAATAATCGGCTCCCTGATCTGCCGCGAAATTCTCTTCCGCCTGGTCTCCCTGATCCCGAAGGCTCCCTCCGACAATCTGTTTTACTTTTCCGTTATGTATATCAATGCATGGTCTGAATTTCATAAATGTTTATCTCCTTTTTGCGTTTTCAACCATTTTACCACACTAAAGTACAGCCGTCCAGTTTGCCGCGAATGCCCCGGACAACAACGAAGGATGCCGGAAGGATATTTTTCCTTCACCCCGGCATCCTTGTTTTGTACTTTTTGTCTTACCTTGCAGCAATCAGGTGTCCCTTTTCCTATCTGGTATTATCCGTATCATTTTTTCCTGTATCGTTTTTTTCCGTATCGTCCGGATCCAGATCATCTACGATATCATCCACACCGTCTTCTACACCATCTTCCACTTCATTTACTGCGTTATCATCTGTATCATTTGTATTATTTCCACAGCCGGTCAGCCCCGACATTGCTCCTGCACACATTAATATCAGCAGCATTTTTTTCCATTGTTTCATTGTACAATCTTCCTTTCGTATATTTTTCATCTGCCATCAAGTATTACCTGTCATCAGTAATATCTGCATTTTTTGAAAATATATACAAAATCCGTATGCTGCTGATACTGGTATTTTTTTACATTTCTACAGTCTCTCTGCTATCACACCACTTCTGTATGCTGCAAGGAGCACTTCCAAATCTGCGATCTGTTCTTTCAGATGTCTTCCCACATCGGTATCTTCCACTTTTTTACGTTCCAATGTCCGTTTAACTACGGTACTGTCTGAATGTATATCACTTTCCTTCTCAATGGCCGCTTCTGTAGATTCAAACGGCTCATGCGCAGCCAGGATCAGTCCATAAGAATTGTAAATCAATGTATATCCTGCAATACCTGTTTCTTTCTGATACGCTCTCGAAAATCCACCATCGATCACCAGAACTTTTCCGCCGCACTTGATCGGTTTTTCCCCATCTTTGCATTTTACCGGTACATGACCGTTGATAATATGCGCATCTTCATTTTCCAGTCCGAATTCTTTCAGTATATGGCAGATTACCTTTTCATCTTCCAGCAACAGATAATATGGATTTTTCTTCTCTTTATGTGTCTCTTTTTCTGCCAGGAAATAACGTTCGAACGTCGCCATCTTGTCTTTACCGAACAGTGGTGAATTCTCGCTCAGCCAGATATACCACATAATGTCTTTTCCACGTTCTTTTTCCTTGGAATCCATAGCATAGAATCCTTTTCTTACATAACTTTCAAGGACTTCATAGAGACCTTTCCCCTTATATGTATGACCGAAAATCCTCACACTCTTCAGATTGCCATCTTCTTTTAATGGTACACAGCCATGATATAACAGATTTCCATTATACACTTTATATAATCCGCCTTTGTTCAACAGGAAATGCATATGGCTCTGTAATTTTTCACAGTTTTCAAATGCCCTTTCCAAACGCTCCATAATATCCTCTTCTTCTTTGGTAAGTGCATATGGCTTTTTCGGGTCAATTGTCGGGAAATTCGAATCCAGCATTTTATATTCTTTCCCATCCAGTTCAATTGTACCCTTTTCATAGTCAATATGATGCAGGAGATTGCGTTTATCCAGTTTAAATCCCGGATTTTTCTTGATAATCTGCCCTTCTACCTTGAACTGGATCACCGAAATCGCTTTGTGCATCTTCACATCCAGCAGCATCTCACTTGCACTGTAATTCGGACTGCCTTTTAATTTGAAACATTCGCACGGATCATCCCGATATGTATTCATGGCAAATGTTGCCAGCGGAAGCAGATTGATTCCATATCCTTCTTCCAGAATGTCCAGATTTCCATATCTCGCACAGATACGGATCACATTGGCAATACATCCTCTCTGCCCGGCTGCCGCACCCATCCACAGGACATCATGGTTGCCCCACTGGATATCTACCGAATGATAGTCCATCAGCTTGTCCATGATAATATGCGGTCCCGGTCCTCTGTCATAAATATCCCCCACAATATGCAGATGGTCTACCGTCAGCCGTTGGATCAGTTCACTCATGGCAATAATAAATTTCTCTGCCCTTCCGATACGGATGATCGTGCTTACGATTGCATTATAGTAAGACTCTTTATCCGTCATATCCTTTTTCTCCGTGATCAGCTCTTCAATCACATATGCAAAATCTGCGGGCAATGCTTTTCTGACCTTTGATCTGGTATACTTGCTGGCGGTTCTTTTGCAGATTTCGATCAGGCGATATAGTGTGATCTTATACCAGTCTTCCATATTCTTTTCCGTCTTCTTGATCCGGTCCATCTTCTCTTTCGGATAATAAATAAGAGTAGCAAGCGTCTGTTTGTCCCTGCTACTCAAAGTATTACCGAATACATCATCAATTTTACGGCGCACAGAACCAGAGCCATTCTTTAAAACATGTGCGAATGCCTCGTATTCCCCATGAATGTCCGTCAGAAAATGTTCTGTACCCTTTGGCAGATTTAAGATTGCCTGCAGATTGATGATCTCTGTAGAAGCTTTGGCGATGGTCGGATACAGTTGAGAAAGTCTTTCCAGATAACGTTCCTCCAATTGTCTCATAATTACCTCCCGGTCTCCCCTTTATTTTTTTAAGATGCCGGGATTGTGTGAGCACAAAGCACAGAACAATCCACCGGCATCATAGATGGGACTTTAGATTCCAATATCTTATATCATATCACATTTTAGAACTGGATCACATCTGACATATCATATCTTCCGGCCGGTTTTCCTGCCAGGAACTTTGCAGCCTCCACTGCTCCTTTTCCAAATACCGCTTTGGAATACGCTGTATGTTTGAACTCGATCACTTCATCCTGCCCTGCAAAAAGCACCTCATGATCTCCAACGATCGTTCCTCCGCGTACAGCTGAAATTCCGATTTCTTTTCCGTCGCGTTTCTGGCGCACCTGGCTTCTATCATATACATAATGATACTGATTATCCGCTGCTTCATTGATAGAATCAGCCAGTGCAAGTGCAGTACCGCTTGGTGCATCCAGCTTCTGATTATGGTGCTTCTCTACCAGTTCGATATCATATCCTGCCGGTGAAAGTACCTTAGTAGCATCCTGCAAGATCTTCAGAAGCAGGTTGATTCCAAGTGACATATTTGCAGATTTTAAAACTGCAACTTTCTTTGCAGATTCTTCCACCTTTGCAAGCTGCTCTTCTGAAAGTCCTGTTGTACAAAGTACGACCGGCACCTGCTTCTCCACGCAATAACCCAACAAATCATCTGCTGCCGCTGCATTCGAAAAATCAATGATAACGTCCGCTTCCACATCGCACGCACCAATGTTCTCAAATACAGGGTACTCATTTGGCACTTTGGTGTATTTATCAATACCTGCTACAAGTTCAATTCCTTCTGTGTTCTTGATAATATCTGTAATAACACGTCCCATATGTCCGTTACATCCATGCATAATCGCTTTTACCATATTCTTGTCCTCCTCTGTATACATGCTTCTTCCGGGCGTATGCCGGTAAAAACAAAGGATACCATAGACGTATGATATCCTTCTGTCTTTTTATTATACTAACTGAATACCGAAATCTTTCATTGCCTGAGCAAGATTCTTCTCATGTTCAGGGGATATCTCTGTAAGCGGCATGCGAAGCGGGCCACAGTCGATTCCCATCAGCTGCATTGCTTTCTTAACCGGGATTGGATTCACTTCACAGAATAACTGATCGATCAGAGGGAGTGCCTTCAGCTGAAGTTCTGCACTTCCTTTCACATCCCCTTCAAAATACTTCTCACAAATGTCATGTGCTGCATCCGGTGCCACATTCGACAGTACAGAGATCACACCTTTTCCTCCAAGTGATAATACCGGCACGATCTGATCATCATTTCCTGAATAGAGGTCAACATTACCGTCTGTCAGGTTCATGATCTTTGCAACCTGTGAGATATTTCCTGATGCTTCTTTGATGCCCACGATATTATCTACATCTTTTACCAGTCTTGCAACTGTTGCAGGTTCAATATTACAGCCTGTTCTGCTGGCAACACTGTACATAATGATCGGTGCTGTCACTTCTTTTGCTACCGCACTGAAATGTCCGATAAGTCCGTTCTGTGTTGCTTTATTGTAATAAGGTGTAACCAGAAGCAGACCGTCTGCTCCATACTCGGAAGCTTCTTTTGACATGTCTATTGCAGTACGTGTACAATTGGAACCTGTTCCCGCGATAACCGGAACTCTCTTATTCACACGGTCGATTGTAAATTTCACACACTGCATGTGTTCTTCTTCTGTCATGGTAGCAGACTCTCCTGTTGTACCACAGATTACAATGCTGTCTGTTTTATGTGCACAATGAAACTCGATCAACTCATCAAGTCTGTCATAGTTAATACTTCCATCTTCATTAAATGGTGTGACTATTGCCACGCCGGCTCCTGTAAAAATAGCCATAGTGATCCTCCTGACTTTCATATAATCTAATGAAATTCTATCATCAATTAAATATGATGTCAATCCGAACCCTTATCGAAAATTCATCCTTTACACCGGCTCATCCATACATTCCAGCTTGCTGACCGATACCTCGTAGGCAACTCTTTTCTGTGTTTCTGTTTCTGTGATCTTCTTCGTATATTCACGGCTCTGAATTCTTCCAACCACCTGCACGTGCTCCCCAACTTCAAATGCAGAAGCGAATCTGGCATTCCTTCCCCAGCAGATACATGGAATGTAATCGGATTTCCCGTACGGTCTGTTCACTGCCAGCAACAGATCTGCGATTTCCCTTCCCAGCGGTGTTTTTCTATATACCGGCTGTTTACAGATATATCCATCCAGTAAGATTTGATTCGTCTTTGCCCCGTCAAGCTCTTCTTCAATAAAAAAGAGTTCTCTGACAAAAACAGAAAGAATCAATCTGTTTTTCATCTCTTCGTGCCTGTTGTAAGACCGGAATTGTCCGTTTACCATAATAAATTCCCCTGTATAATCTTTCGAAACATCTATCAGACGTTCTGAAATCATCAGCGGTATCCTGTCTTTGGAATTACTGAGTCTTTTCACATCCACTTCTACCATATAAAAGCCTTCTCCGAATACTTCATGGCTGAATAAAAACGGGGATACGATTTCTCCCATCATAGTTACCTGGTTGTTCTCAATCATCTTATCTGACATAATTTTGTAATCTCCCTTCCTCTGGATCGTATTTTAAGTCATTACAAAGTCTATGAATCAAATCAGCATTTTAGAACTAAATACTTGTAAATTTCAAAAAATGTGATAAACTAATGTGGTTGCAGATAATAATAGGTAGAGAAAAGGAAGATTCGTAATGAAGACAAAACGTGAAGATGTACGTAATATCGCGATTATTGCCCATGTTGACCATGGTAAGACAACATTAGTAGATGAATTATTAAAGCAAAGCGGTGTATTCCGTGAAAATCAGGAAGTAGCAGAACGTGTCATGGACTCTAACGATATCGAAAGAGAACGTGGAATCACGATCCTCTCCAAGAATACTGCCGTCACCTATAACGGTGTAAAAATCAATATTATAGATACTCCGGGACATGCTGATTTCGGCGGCGAAGTAGAACGTGTCCTTAAAATGGTTAATGGTGTTATCCTCGTTGTTGATGCGTTTGAGGGTGCTATGCCGCAGACCAAATTTGTACTCCGCAAGGCAATGGAGTTAAAACTTCCGGTCATCGTATGTATCAATAAGATTGACCGTCCGGAAGCAAGAGCCGAAGAAGTTATCGATGAAGTTCTGGAACTGCTCATTGACCTTGGTGCTTCTGATGAACAGTTAGACTGCCCATTCGTATACGCATCCGCTAAGAATGGTGTGGCTGCACTTGAGATTTCGGATGAAATGAAAGACATGAAGCCTCTGTTTGAGACCATTCTGGATTATATTCCTGCACCAGAAGGTGATCCGGAAGCTCCGACTCAGGTTCTGATCAGTACGATCGACTATAATGAATATGTTGGACGTATCGGTGTTGGTAAAGTAGATAACGGTACGATCGCAGTTAACCAGGACATGGTTGTTGTCAACCATCATGATCCTGACAAACAGAAGAAAGTTAAGATCAGTAAATTATATGAATTTGACGGTCTGCAGAAAGTAGAAGTAAAAGAAGCATCTATCGGTGCAATCGTGGCAATTTCAGGTATCTCTGACATTTCCATCGGTGATACACTCTGCTCACCTGAAAATCCGACACCAATTCCGTTCCAGAAGATTTCTGAACCAACAATCTCTATGGATTTCGTTGTAAATGACAGTCCGTTTGCCGGACAGGAAGGAAAATATGTAACTTCCCGTCACTTACGTGATCGTCTGATGCGCGAACTGAACACAGATGTCAGCCTTCGTGTTGAAGATACCGAAAACATGGACGCATTCAAAGTATCCGGACGTGGTGAACTTCACCTTTCCGTTCTAATCGAGAATATGAGACGTGAAGGATATGAATTCGCAGTCAGCAAAGCTGAGGTTCTGTATCACAAAGACGAGAATGGTAAACTTCTTGAGCCAATGGAGATTGCTTACATTGATGTACCTGATGAATACACTGGTGTCGTTATTGATAAACTGAGCCAGAGAAAAGGTGAATTACAGACAATGGGTGCTGCCAATGGTGGATATACACGTCTTGAGTTCCGTATCCCATCCCGTGGTCTGATCGGTTACCGTGGTGATTTCCTGACAGACACAAAGGGAAATGGTATCATGAACACTGCATTCGACGGATACGCTCCATATAAGGGAGATATCCAGTATCGTAAACAGGGATCTCTGATTGCATACGAGACCGGTGAGTCTGTAACTTATGGTCTGTACAGTGCTCAGGAGCGTGGAACACTCTTCATCGGTGCCGGTGAAAAAGTTTATTCCGGTATGGTCATCGGTGAAAATGCAAAAACAGATGATATCGAAGTAAATGTATGTAAGACCAAGCATCTTACCAATACTCGTTCTTCCAGCGCAGATGATGCACTTCGTCTGACACCTCCGACGGTCCTCAGTCTGGAGCAGGCAATCGACTTCATCGATACAGATGAACTTCTGGAGGTTACTCCGGAATCACTCCGTATTCGTAAAAAGATTCTGGATCCTAAGATGAGAAAACGTGTAAATCGCTAATGAATAAACATTTACGGTTATAACTGACCGCACGAAAGCGGCAGAAAATAAAATATATAAAACAGTTTTTGTTCACGAAAACCTGACAATTTATATATTTTATTTTCTGCCGCTTTTTTGTTCTCATCTGCAGCACACATTACTAAAAATTTTTCTTCTCCATTGTTCTTCATTTTGATATGATATCTTTCTTTGGGATATTGGCAAATATCTTTTTTTCACTTATACTGGAATTACAGCGAAAATCTATATAAAAGAAAGGAATCCACGAATGAAAGAACTGATTTCTCACCTTCTCAAACAGGTGGCCGCAATTCTGGAATATGTGATTGCATTTATGCTTGCGATCGGTATCATACTGCTTTGCCTTCGTATGGTATGTTCACTTCAGTATATTCCGAATCTGAACACCTATCCGAATTACGATGATCTTCTCGAGGTTTGTTTTAATCTGATCATCGGTGTCGAATTGATCCGTATGATGTATTCGCACTCTCCGAGTACCGTATTTGAGGTTCTGCTTTTTGCGATTGCAAGACACATCATTATGGACCACACTTCCATCTACAGCAGTCTGATCGGCGTCTGTTCCATCGCAGTCTTATTTGCAACCAGAAAATTCTTATTCTCAGAATTCGACATAGCAGACGAAACGGTATTCCGTGCTTCAACCAAGGCTAAAGTTGTCAACAAGATTCTCAGCGTGAGCATTCCGCATGAAGCAGATGATACCCTTTCCAATGTACTGCTGCGGCATCTCGAAGAACAGAATATCACGCCCCGTGTTGGTGCATGTTATTACTTCCACGATTGCGGTCTGCGGGTTGCCAAACTTCATGATGGAAAAATTTCAAGAATTCAGGTAATTCGTGCTATACATTAGCGACCAAACATGTTATACTACACATATCAGATAGATTGCCGGTTCGAGTAACAATTGTCAGATTATAATTCATTTATTTGATGATTGTATAACGTGCAATTATTTGAAATTATGTCGCAAAGGAGTTGGGCATCATGAAATTTATTATTATTGGAAAGAACATCGATGTAACACCAGGCTTAAGAGAGGCCGTAGAAAGCAAGTTAGGAAAGTTAGGAAGGTACTTTACTCCGAATACAGAGATTCACGTAACCTTAAGTGTACAGAAAGGACATCAGAAAATTGAAGTAACAATTCCTGTAAAGGGTGGTCTGGTTCGTTCCGAACAGGAAAGTTCTGATATGTATGTATCGATTGATCTTGTAGAAGAAGTCATCGAACGTCAACTTCGTAAATATAAAAATAAACTGGTAGCACGTGAACAGGAAGGCGGTAACTTCAAACAGGAATTCTTTGACGCCGAAGATAATATTGAAGATGACGGCGAGATTAAAATCGTACGTACCAAAAAATTCGGATTTAAACCTATGTATCCGGAAGATGCGTGTGTTCAGATGGAACTTCTCGGACATGATTTTTATGTATTCTGTAACGCAGAGTCTGACGAAGTAAATGTTGTATATAGACGTAAGAACGGAACATTTGGATTGATCGAACCAGAATTTTCTTAAAATTCTATATAAAATGCAACACAATACCTGTAATGCAGGATGCAAAAAAGAGACGGCAGCCTATCATGCCGTCTCTTTTTTATTTCCTGTATGCACCAGAAACCATCAAAGCAATTATTCCAAAACCGTTGGCACACCGTCAATCTCAGCATAATAACACTCTTCTTTCGGTGTCATATCTGCCTGTGCGTTCGTCCCTTCCGTAATTGCATGCATCACCTGTTCCAGTTCCGTCTTCGGGATCAGTACTTCCAATTCTACTTTATCCGTATATACCGTATCCAGTATTTTCAGCTCTCTCTGGGCCAGAATGTACTGGATCTTACCGAATGTTGTATAATCTGTCTCTATATGAAGTTTCACACCCAGAATCTTCGTTATCACGACCGATGCCCGCAGACCGGCTTTCACAGCTTGTGAATAAGCCCGAACCAGCCCTCCTGTCCCAAGCAGTGTACCGCCAAAATAACGTGTCACAACCACAGCCACATTCCTCAGTTCATTTCCAAGCAATACATCCAACATTGGTTTTCCGGCTGTTCCGTTCGGCTCTCCGTCATCACTGCAGCGCTGAAGCTGTCCTCTCTCTCCGATCACATATGCAAAACAGTTATGTCTGGCATCCCAGTATTTCTTTTTTGTCTTTTCTATAAATTCCAGTGCTTCTTCTTCATTCTCCACCGGTATTACAGTTGCGATAAATCTTGATTTTTTTTCTACAATCTCATCTTCTCCGCCCTGATAGATGGTTCTGTATTCTGGTAACATTTTGTCGTCCTTTCGTATAATTTGTAAATTTATACATAATATAATACCTAATTTCTTAAGATTTTCCTAGTCTAATATGAAGTTTTCATTTTTTTCTTTATAAAAGAGTGTACATTTGCTATAATAACCTGGTATAAAGGAGGCCTAAACGCATGAATTATGGAAAGAAAAAGGCTGCGAAAAGGCAGAAAAAAATAACGTCCAAATCTACGATGCAGGGAAAACGTATCGTTGTCCGTTTATTCAAAGCATTACTGATCTGTATTGTTCTTGCAGCAGTAGTCGGAGTAGCCGGCGGCGGTCTTTTTATAAAAAAGATCATTGATGATACTCCTCATGTCTCCGCATCTGACGTTAAACCGAAAGGATTTACCACTTTCGTCTACGCCGATGACGGCAGCACAGAGATTGAACGATTTGTATCTTCCGGTTCTAACAGGGTATACAAATCCGTTGATGAGATACCAAAAGATCTGCAGCATGCTTTTGTTGCGATTGAAGATGAACGTTTTTACAAACACAACGGTATAGATTTGCAGGGTATTGCCCGTGCTGCAGTAGTCGGCATTGCAAGAGGTGGTAATTTCACTGAAGGTGCCAGTACTCTTACACAGCAGCTGATCAAGAACAATGTGTTCCCGAACTTTACCAAAGAAAAAACGTTTTATGACAAATTCCAGCGTAAGATCCAGGAACAGTATCTTGCTTTACAGATTGAAAAGAAAATGGATAAAAGCGAGATCATTGAAAGTTATCTGAATACGATCAATCTTGGGCAGAACTGTCTCGGGGTTCAGGCTGCATCGCAGCGTTATTTCGGAAAAGATGTATCTGATCTGACCTTATCTGAATGTGCAGTCATTGCCGGAATCACACAAAGTCCAAGTACTTATGATCCGATCACTCATCCGGATAACAATAAAGTAAGACGCAATAAAGTATTAAAGAATATGCTGGAACAGGATTATATCAGCCAGAAACAATATGATGAAGCACTTGCCGATGATGTATATGCGCGGATCCAGACAACCAATACTGCTTCTCAGGCAGATAATACCTATAGTTATTTTGTTGATGCACTTGCCCAGCAAGTTATTCAGGATCTGAAAGACCAGCTTGGTTATACTGATACGCAGGCTTATAATGCTGTTTACAGCGGCGGTCTTAGTATTTATTCTACACAGAATCAAACCATGCAGCAGATCTGCGATGAAGAAGCCAATGATGATTCCAATTATCCGGGACTGAAAGAATATGGTCTGGATTATGCACTGACTGTAACCCGTGCCGATGGATCAACGGAAAATTATGGCAGCAATAACATCAAGAATTATGTAAAAGAAACTTACGGAAAAGATCAGGGACTTTTATATTCCAGCGAAGATGCTGCCAGAGCAATGGTCGAAGAATGGAAAGCAACAATTGCCAGGGAGGGAGATACTTATGATGAACGTATCACGATCACTCCGCAGCCACAGTCTTCTATCACGATCATGGATCAGAAGACCGGACAGATCAAAGCAATGGTCGGCGGACGTGGAGAAAAAGCTTCCAGCCTTGGTCTTAACAGAGCCTACCAGGGTTCTAAGAGACAGCCGGGATCTACATTCAAGATTCTTGCGGCTTATGCACCGGCATTAGATTCCTGTGACAAAACTCTTGCAACAACAATTGATGATGAACCATATACACTGAAAAACGGACAGGTTTTAAGAAATGCCAATAAGCAATATGGCGGTACTACAACTCTCCGTGAAGGTATCAAACGTTCCATCAACGTAGTAGCTGTAAAATTAAGTGATGAGATCACTCAGGAATTAGGCTATGAGTATTGTCAGAAATTCGGAATCAGTACTCTTGTAAAAAATAAGACGATCAATGGAAAAGTGTTCGATGACAGCACTTCCCAGACTCTTGCTCTTGGTGGTATCACAGAAGGTGTCTACAATTACGAAATGTGTGCAGCATATGCAACGATTGCCAACGGCGGCGAATATAATAAACCAACGCTTTACAGCAAAGTAGTTGACCATGATGGCAATGTCCTTCTGGATGGTACCGGCGAATCACATACCGTACTCAAAGACAGTACAGCATACCTTCTCACCAGCGCAATGGAAGATGTCGTCAATTCCGGTACCGGTACTGCATGCCAGCTTCCTAATATGCCGGTAGCCGGTAAAACTGGTACCACAACTTCCAACAAAGACTTATGGTTCTGTGGATTTACACCATATTATACCTGTGCCGTATGGGGAGGATATGATGACAACAAGGAATGTGATTATGACACAAGTTTCCGTTTCAGACTCTGGAAAGGTATCATGAGCCGTATTCACGAGAATCTGGAAGAAAAAGATTTCAAAGTTCCTTCTTCCGTTGAACGTAAAAGCATCTGTACAATTACAGGAAAACTCGCAGGAAGCGGATGCCCGTCTATTACAGAATATTTTGCAAAAGACACACTGCCTACCGAAACATGTTCCGGACATGGATATTCATACGGAAGCAAATCGAACTCTTCCACAGAAGACGACAGCAATTCTACTGCTAATACTTCCGGCGATTCCAATAGAGAAAACGGCAGTAATTCAACGGCCGGCAATACAACCGGTAACACAGCAACCGGCGGCGATACAACCGGCGGTACTACAACGGGCGGCTCAACCGGTAGTACTACAACGGGCGGCTCAACCGGTGGTTCAACCGGCGGTTCAACCGGCGGTTCAACCGGCGGTTCAACCGGCGGTACTACAGGTGGTTCAACCGGCAGCGATACAACCGGTGGCTCAACCGGCGGTACTACACCTCAGTAATATATAGAAAAATGCGGGATAGTTAAAACCATCCCGCATTTTTTATACATATTTTTTTGATTGTAAAATCAATCTCATTTTTTCCAATATCCTTTATGAAAGAATTAATTTAGCAGCTCCACAGATTCCTGCATCATTCCCTAATGTCGCAAGGACAAATTCGGTATCTTTGTTAGCAAAAAAAGCTCTCTCTTTAAAGTTCTTTTCCACATACTCTATCAGTACTTCACCTGCTTTGGATACACCCCCGCCAATCACAATTGCTGACGGATCTACCACTGCTGCCAAATTAGCCATTGCATGTCCGAGATATTTTCCAAATTCTTCTGCAATCTCTTTTGCCACTGCATCTCCGGCTTTCACTGCATCAAATACAGTCTTTGCACTGACTTCCTGCTCTCTTAATACTGACTTGGCATCATCTTTGGCAAGACGGATATTCGCCAGTCTGGTAATTCCTGTGGCTGATGCATATTGCTCCAGACATCCGGTATTACCACATCCGCAATGATCTGTCTCTTCATAATTCACACAGAGATGCCCGATCTCACCACCGGCACCATGCGCTCCTACCAATGGTTTTCCATCAATGATAATTCCACCGCCTACACCTGTTCCAAGCGTTACCATAACGATATTTTTGCGTCCTTTGCCGGCTCCCAGCCACATTTCTCCAAGTGCGGCTACATTGGCATCATTACCGATCTCGGCTCTCATGCCGGAAAGCTCTTCCATCTCTCTTTTTACTTCTTTATATCCCCATCCGAGGTTTGCAGTGTTCTGTACCACACCTTCCGCATTCACCGGTGCCGGAACTCCGACTCCGATTCCTTCCACCTCATCTCTGTCGATCTTCTTTTCTTCAAGCTTTTCCCTTAACGCCTCTGCGATATCCGGAAGAACTGCCTCTCCCTGATTCTCTGTACGGGTCTTAATCTCCCACTTATCTACAATCTCCCCATCGGTCGTAAACAAACCTAATTTTACTGTTGTTCCCCCGATATCTACACCAAAACAATATTTCATTTTGCTACTCTCCTATTTTTTTGTTAGATTCTGCTGTACACGCTTGTACAGTTCCTGTGCTGCATTATATCCCATCTGTTTCTGTCTGTGGTTAACGGCCGCTGTCTCAACGATAATCGCCAGATTACGTCCAGGACGTATTGGAAGATGATGACACACCACTTTATTTCCAAGGAATTCTGTATACTCTTCTTCCAGTCCGAGACGGTCATATTCTTTGTTCTTATTCCACTCTTCAAGCGTGATAACAAGATCAATATTCTGTGTCTCCCTGACACTCAGTACACCGAACAATGCTTTTACATCTACAATACCGATACCACGCAATTCAATGAAATGTCTTGTGATATCCGGTGCCGATCCAACCAGTGTCTCATCACTGACTCTGCGGATCTCTACGACATCATCACTGACAAGACGGTGTCCACGCTTGATCAGTTCCAGTGCGGCTTCACTCTTACCGATTCCACTTTCACCCATGATCAGCACACCAACACCGTATACATCAACCAGCACACCATGAATAGAAATGCATGGTGCAAGTTCCACATTCAGCCATCGGATGATCTCTGCTGTAAATTCCGATGTCTTCTTCTCTGTCTGGAATACAGGGATATTTGCCTTTTCTGCCATCTCCAGAAGCATCTTTTCCGGTGGAAGATTCCTGCAGAAGATCAGGCAAGGAATCTTATAAGAAAGCAGTGTCTCATAAATCCGCTTTTTCTTATCTTCATCTGTCATCTTCTCCAGAAATGTATATTCTACATAACCAATGATCTGTACACGTTCTGAATCAAAATGTTCAAAAAATCCTGTAAGTTGCAGTGCCGGTCTGTTAATATCTGGTATCTCTACATCTTTATCAGACAGATCTACATCCGGTGTTAAATTTTTAAGATTCATTTTTTCAACAAGTGTTTTTAATTCAACTTTATTCGCCATATTCTTCTACCTCACACGTATTAAAAATCTCTTTAATTATTATACCATACTTAATGATTCTGGTGAAAAAATTTATATACTTCCTGTGCAGATTTTTCATTCATACTTGGCAGTTCTTTTAACTCTTCTACTGTTGCATTACGGATTGCATCAATATTCTCAAAGCATCGCATCAGATCTTTTCTTCTTGCAGGGCCGACTCCCGGAATATCGTCCAGCACAGAATGCACCTGCCCCTTGCTGCGCAATTGTCTGTGAAATGTAATTGCAAAACGGTGCGCTTCGTCCTGTATCCTGGTAATCAGCCGGAAACATTCCGAGTTGCGGTCAATCGGAAGTTCGGTATTATTAAAATACAGTCCTCTCGTTCTGTGATTGTCATCTTTTACCATTCCACACACAGGAATATGCAGATGAAGCTTTTCCAGTACTTCCAGTGCTATATTCACCTGCCCCCGTCCTCCGTCCATCATGATCAGATCCGGAAATATCTGAAAGCCTCCGGTTTCACTTTCTTCCTGCTGTTCACGCAATCCATGCCCGAATCTTCTGGTCAGTACTTCATTCATACTGGCATAATCATCCGGACCCTGCACAGTTTTAATTTTGAATTTGCGGTAATCGTTCCGTTTTGGTTTCCCATGTTCATAGACTACCATCGATCCGACAGAATCGAATCCGTTCGTATTGGAAATATCATATGCCTCCATGCGTATGATGCCTTTTAGTCCCAGTATCTTTTCCAGTTCTTTCACTGCACCGATCGTTCTTCCCTCTTCACGTTTCAGACGTTCTCTGTCATTCTTTAACACCATCTGCGCATTCTTTTGTGCCAGTTCTACCAGTTTTTCCTTCGTTCCCTTCTTCGGAATGCGAAGATGTACTCTGCGTTCTCTCCTTGCCGTCAGCCATTCTTCAATGATATCCTGATCTTCAATCTCTTCCGGCAGCATCAGTTCCGCAGGAATATATGGTGTGCCTGCATAGAACTGCTTGATAAAGCTTGACAATATCTCGCCTTCCGTATCATTTTCTGCGCTCTTCAGATAAAAATGATCCCGTCCGATCAGTCTTCCGCTTCGAATAAAAAATACCTGCACAACTGCATCTTCTCCCTCAGAAGCCATTGCAATGATATCACTGTCATCTCCTGCCGTATCTGTGATTTTCTGCTTCTGAGCAACCTTCTGTACACTTGTAAGCAGTTCTCTGTATTCAATTGCTTTTTCGAACTCCAGACTATCCGATGCTGCCATCATCTTTTCTTCCAGTTCTTTTAACACCAGATCATAATGTCCATTCAGGAAACGTACAACTTCGTCTATGGATTTCCGATACTCTTCCTGAGAAATGTATCCCTGGCATGGTGCCTGGCACTGATGGATATGATAATTCAGACAAGGTCTCTCTTTCCCTATGTCTTTTGGCAGCGAACGGTTACAGCTGCGGATATGATAAAGCTTACGGATCAATTCTATCGTATCTTTCACTGCGCCTGCACTGGTATAAGGGCCAAAATATTTTGCCTTGTCCTTCTTCATCTGTCTTGCCAGCATAACCCTCGGAAACGGCTCATTTACTGTAACTTTTATAAACGGATAACTCTTGTCATCCATCAGCATAGTATTATACTTCGGTCTGTGTTCCTTTATCAGATTACACTCCAACACCAGTGCTTCCAATTCAGAATCTGTCACAATGTATTCAAATCTGGAAATATGTGTCACCATCTGTTCTATCTTGGCACCTTTATTCCTGCTGCTCTGAAAATACTGACGGACACGGTTCTTAAGGCTGATTGCCTTTCCGACATAGATGATTGCATCCCTTTCATCGTGCATCAGGTATACACCCGGTTTTCCGGGCAGCTTCTTCAGTTCTTCCTGTATGTTAAAATTCTCCATATACGTCTCCTGTATATTTTTTATTTTCTAATTCTAAACATCTTCTCTGATTTTTTGAATCCTGTTATCGCTCTTTTTCCGACTCTTTTACAATCAATAAAGAATAATAGCCTGCCTGCTCCGGAACATCTTCTATTCTTTCATATATCCGCTCCTCTGGCATTCCACAGTTTTCTATCATCTTTACATTCACATTTCCGTCTTTTTCTTCCAAAGTCCTCTTTACTTCACTTATTCCGGATGCGGACTTCATCAGAATCTTTGTACCGGAATAGTTTAGTGCCGCTTCTATCCCATAGCTGGATGGGATTACATGAAGTTCTTCTGCCTGGTCAACAAGACTGTCATCCAGTCTCGCCGCTGCAGCACAAAAGGACGGAATTCCGCTGATGATCGTTGTCTCATACCCTTTTGCTTTTACTATGCGGTGAATGTACATATAAGTCGAATAGATTGTCGGATCTCCCAGCGTCAGATATGCTACATCCTTCCCTTTTTCCAGTTCTTCTATAATTCTCCCTGCTGCATTTTCATAATTCCGATCCAGAATCTGTCTGTCCTTTGTCATCGGCGTATCCAGACCCAGGAATTCTTTTTCTTCCATGTTCTCTATCATCTCCGCTGCAATCCTGTAGCTGACCGCATGTTTCCTGCCTCTCGCAGGCACTGCGAGCACTTGGCATTCCTTTATGATACGTACTGCTTTATATGTCATAAGTTCCGGATCTCCCGGTCCGACTCCGACTCCGAATAATCTTCCCTTCATACTCTTTCCTCCAGAATACTCTCATCCTGCCTATTATATACCAGGCAGATATAATTGAAAAGAAAAAAGATACAGGGCTTTCTCAAACTTTACCCTGTATCTTTCCTCATATATCTATTCTCTTTATACTTATTCTTCTTCGCAGACAACTTCCTTTATTGCTTCAACAGGTTCTTCGGCTGTATCATCTGCTGATTTCATAACAAACCCTTCACCTTCTACCGGATTCATACCGATTCTTGCTTCTTCCTTCTTCGGTGCATCCGGATCAATTCCTTCTACTTCATGGAAGATTTCCATAAATTCTTTTCCGGTGATCGTCTCTTTTTCGATTAGGAATGCCGCAATCCTATCCAGTGACTGTCTGTGATCTCTCAGCAGTTGTTTTGCTTCTTCATAAGCATCTTTCAGCATCTTCATGACTTCTTCATCAATCTCGGATGCTGTCTGCTGTCCACAGTTGCTGACCGGACGTCCGTCCAGATAACGGTTCTGAATGGATTCCAGACCGATCAGTCCGAACTTCTCACTCATACCATACTGTGTGATCATGGCTCTTGCAACGCTTGTTGCTTTCTCGATATCATTGGAAGCTCCCGTTGTAACCGTATCAAATACCACTTCTTCTGCGGCACGTCCTGCAAGCAATCCGACTAACATCGCCTGAAGTTCCTTCTTCGTATTCAGGAATTTTTCTTCCTCCGGAGTCTGCATAACATAACCAAGTGCTCCCATCGTACGTGGAACAATCGTAATCTTCTGTACCGGTTCCGCATCTTTCTGCAATGCGCTTACCAGCGCATGTCCGACTTCATGGTAGGAAACGATTCTCCGTTCTTCCTGACTCATAATCCGGTCTTTCTTCTCTTTTCCTACAAGTACTACTTCTACTGCTTCAAATAAGTCTGACTGACACACTGCATTTCTTCCATGTTTTACTGCATTGATTGCTGCCTCATTGATCATATTGGCGAGATCGGAACCAACTGCTCCTGAAGTTGCCAGTGCAATCTCTTCCAGATTAACAGTCTCATCCATCTTTACATCTTTAGAATGTACCTTCAGGACCTCTACACGTCCTTTCAGATCTGGTTTTTCCACGATGATTCGTCTGTCAAAACGTCCTGGTCTCAATAACGCAGGATCCAGGATCTCCGGTCTGTTGGTTGCTGCAAGAAGCACCAGTCCTTTATTACTTTCAAATCCATCCATCTCCGCAAGAAGCTGGTTCAGTGTCTGTTCACGCTCATCGTTGCCGCCCATCTGATTGTCACGGCTCTTACCGATTGCATCAATCTCATCAATGAAAATGATACATGGTGCCATCTGCTGAGCCTGTTTAAACAGATCACGTACCCTGGATGCTCCTACCCCGACATACATTTCCACAAATGCTGAACCGCTCAGTGAGAAGAATGGTACCTTTGCTTCACCGGCTACTGCTTTCGCCAAAAGTGTCTTACCGGTTCCCGGAGGACCGACTAACAACGCTCCCTTCGGAAGCTTTGCACCGACACTCGTATATTTCCCGGGATTATGCAGAAAATCTACTACTTCCTGTAAGGACTCTTTTGCTTCATCCTGACCGGCCACATCTTTAAATGTCACACCTGTCTGCTTCTCTACATACATCTTGGCATTGCTCTTACCGATTCCCATCATGCCGCCGCCTTTTGACATACGCTTTGTCATCCAGACGATCATTCCGACAAAGAATGCGATTGGCAGGAATGTTAAGATAACGTTCATTGCTACCGCGGATGTGGTATCCGGAATCTCCTGATTAAATTCTACACCGGCTTTTTCCAGACGGTTGGTCAGTTCGTCATCATTCACAACTCCGGTATAATATTCCTGTGAAATTCCACTGTCCTTATCCTTCTTCGTGACAATCATGATCTTATCACTCTGAATCTCTACTTTTTTGACCTTGCCGTCATCTACCATCTTCAGGAATTTATTATAAGTAATCTCTTTTGCAGAGGTCATTCCCTGAAACTGGAACAGTGCAACCACAAGAATCGATGTAATAACTGTGACCAATAAAATAAACGAAATACCTTGTTTATTATTCTTGTTATTCTTATTATTTTGGTTGTCCATTTTAATCCTCCTGTATAACTAATTATTATAAAGACCACTATGTTAGAAATCAATAAAAACATTATGAAAAGATTGTAAACTTCCTATGTGTTGTAGTATACTTGAAATGAAAATGCTTATGCCGATTCCGGCAGATTTTCCACTATAAAAAATCAAATATATTTTAGATGAGGGAATGTACTTATGAAAATTGGATTCGATAATGAAAAATACCTGAAGATGCAGTCTGAACATATCCGTGAACGTATCGGACAATTTGACAACAAACTGTATCTGGAATTCGGAGGCAAACTTTTTGATGATTTCCATGCCTCCAGAGTTCTTCCTGGATTCCAGCCTGACAGCAAACTCCGTATGTTATGCGAGCTGTCCGATCAGGCCGAAATCGTCATCGTCATCAGCGCTGAAGATATTGAAAAGAATAAGATCCGTGGTGACCTTGGTATCACGTATGATTCCGATGTACTCCGCCTGATGCATATCTATCAGGAACTTGGGCTCTATGTCGGAAGTGTCGTTATTACCAAATATAACGCACAGGAAAGTGCCGAATTATTCAAAAACCGTCTGGAAAAGCTTGGCATCAAAGTGTACCGTCACTACCTGATTCCCGGATATCCGACAAATGTACCTTTTATCGTAAGTGACGATGGTTACGGAAAAAATGATTATATAGAAACAAGCCGTCCTCTGGTCGTTGTGACTGCTCCGGGACCTGGAAGTGGAAAGATGGCTGTCTGCCTGTCACAATTATATCATGAACACAAGCACGGAATCAAAGCAGGTTACGCCAAATTTGAGACATTTCCAATCTGGAATATTCCGTTAAAACATCCGGTCAACCTGGCTTACGAGGCAGCTACGGCCGACCTAAATGATATTAATATGATAGATCCGTTCCACCTGGAAGCCTATGGTGAGACAACGATCAACTATAACCGTGATGTAGAGATTTTCCCTGTATTAAATGCCATGTTCCAGCGCATCTACGGAGAAAGTCCTTACAAATCCCCAACAGATATGGGGGTAAATATGGCTGGCAACTGTATCTGCAATGATGACGCATGTAGAAACGCTTCCTGTCAGGAAATCATCCGCAGATACTATGCATCCAGGAGAAGACTTCTTCTCGGCGCATGCTCTGAAGAAGAAACTTATAAATTAGAAATGTTAATGAACCAGGCAGATATTACCGTTCATGACCGTCCGGTAGTCGATGCGGCTCTCACCGAATCCGAGCGTACAGGCGGGCCTGCAGCTGCACTGGAACTCCCAGACGGCTCGATCGTGACAGGCAAGACATCGGATCTTCTTGGCGCATGCTCTGCTCTTCTTTTGAATGCATTAAAAGAACTTGCAGGTATCGGACATGAGATCAAGATCATCTCTCCACAGGCGATCGAACCAATCCAGAGTCTGAAAACAAAATATCTGGGAAGCCGCAATCCACGCCTTCATACCGATGAAGTTCTGATTGCCCTTTCTGTAAGTGCTGCTACCAGTAAAGATGCAAAACTTGCGATGGAACAGCTTCCTAAATTAAAAGGCTGTCAGGCTCATGTATCTGTTATGCCGGGGTCTGTAGACATCAAACAATTCAAACTGCTGTCTATTCAGGCAACTTTTGAAGCAAAATATGAAAAAAACTCTGTATTTTTTAATAACAAAGGTGTATAATCTTAAAGTATTTTTTTGAACACTTTATATAACAGAGAAACTAATTTTGACTTAAGGAGGAAGTTATGGCAGTAAAATACGTATTCGTTACAGGCGGTGTAGTATCTGGATTAGGTAAGGGGATTACAGCTGCATCTCTCGGACGTCTGCTGAAAGCTCGTGGTTACACAGTTACAATGCAGAAATTCGATCCATACATCAACATTGACCCTGGTACTATGAACCCTGTACAGCATGGTGAAGTATTTGTAACTGATGATGGTGCTGAGACCGACCTTGACCTTGGACATTATGAAAGATTCATCGATGAAAGTCTGAGCAAGAATTCCAACGTAACAACCGGTAAGATTTACTGGTCTGTTCTTCAGAAGGAACGCCGTGGAGATTTTGGTGGAGGAACGGTTCAGGTTATCCCACATATTACAAATGAAATCAAATCCCGTTTTTATCGCAATCCAGCCGCTGAGAATACGGAAATTGCCATTATTGAAGTCGGCGGAACCGTTGGTGACATCGAAAGTCAGCCTTTCCTGGAAGCCATTCGTCAGTTCCAGCATGAAAAAGGACGTGAAAATGTTATCCTGATTCATGTCACACTGATTCCATATCTGAAGGCTTCTCAGGAAATGAAGACAAAACCTACCCAGGCAAGCGTTAAAGATCTTCAGGGAATGGGAATCCAGCCGGATATTCTGGTATGCCGTTCCGAATATCCACTCGGTGTCGGACTGAAAGACAAAATCGCATTATTCTGTAATGTACCGTCTAATCATGTACTGCAGAACCTGGATGTAGAATATCTGTATGAAGCTCCTCTTGCAATGGAAGAAGAGAATCTTGCAGGTGTTGTATGTGAATGTCTCCACCTCGACTGCCCGGAACCGGATTTAAAAGACTGGACAGAAATGGTCGACTACCTTAAGAATCCAACCACCGAAGTCACAGTTGCTTTGGTTGGTAAATATATTCAGCTTCATGATGCTTACATCAGTGTTGTAGAAGCATTAAAACACGGTGGAATCTTCAGCCGTGCTACTGTAAATATCAAATGGATCGATTCAGAAACCGTTACTGCCGATAATGCCGAGGAATTATTTAGTGACGTAAGTGGTATCCTGGTTCCCGGCGGATTCGGTAACCGTGGTATCGAAGGAAAGATCGAGGCGATCAAATATGCACGTACACACAATATACCGTTCTTAGGTCTCTGCCTCGGAATGCAGCTTTCTATCGTAGAATTTGCAAGAGATGTCATCGGTTACAATGATGCTCACAGTGCAGAACTTGATCCAAACACCACTCATCCGGTCATCCATATCATGCCAGAGCAGATTGGCATTGAAGATATCGGCGGAACTTTAAGACTTGGGGCTTATCCTTGTGTACTTGATAAGACATCCAAAGCTTACGAAATGTACGGAACAGATCAGATCAGTGAGCGCCACCGTCATCGTTACGAAGTCAATAATGACTACCGCGAGGCTCTTACTTCTCACGGCATGAAGCTCTCCGGTCTCTCACCGGATGGAAGGATTGTTGAAATGATTGAAATTCCTGAACATCCTTGGTTCATCGCCACACAGGCACATCCGGAATTAAAATCAAGACCGAACAGACCGCATCCATTGTTCAGAGGATTTATCGAAGCTTCTCTGAAATATCAGGAAGAACATAAATAACTATTAAACGAATAAAAACAGGGAAGCTGTTGCTAACGCTTGCGTATCATGCAACAGCTTCCCTGTTTTTATCTCTGTATATAACGGATCCGATAACAGATTTTCCGTCCTTATACCGACCAGCTGACAGAACTTCCCTTGTCCGTCTTTTTCACTACAAGCTTATGATCGATCTGTTCTTTCAGTTCATTTACATGTGAAATAATTCCCACCAGTCTGTCTTTATCCGCAAGATCATTCAGTACACGAATTGCCTGATCTCTCGATGCATCATCCAGAGATCCGAAACCTTCATCTATAAACATCGTATCCAGATGGATCGCACCTGCTGTATTCTGCACTATATCAGAAAGTCCCAATGCCATAGACAGCGCTGCCATAAAAGATTCTCCGCCGGATAAGGTTTTGACATCTCTGATCGTATCTGTTGCCATATGATACACATCCAGTTCCAGTCCGGCCTGTCCCTGGCTTCCCAGCTTTTCAACATCTCTGCATTGCAGAATGAATTCGCCGGATGTCATACGGATCAGCCTCTTATTTGCGGCACGTATGATCTGCCGGAAATATTGCCTCTGGATATAAGTCTCGAAGTCCAGTTTTGCACTTCCACTCAGATTTCCATTCGCCGTCTTACTCAGATTACCAATGATTTCATACTGGTTCTGCAGTCCACTGTTCTTCTCAAAATTGCGTCTCAGATTATCCCTGATTTCTCTATTCTTTTCATTGATATTATGAAGCCTCATATATTCCCTGCGAATCTGCTCCAGCACTTCAGATGCTTCTTTTATTTCCTGTTTGATCTGCGCTATATCTTTCTTTTCTTTCCCCTTCAGTTGCTGTTCCAGTAATTTTCTGTTTGCTTCCAGTTCCTGAAGTTCTCTCTGATATGCTTCTGTCCACCGTTCTGCTTCTTCCAGTTCCGTCTCCTTTATGCATTTCCTATGATAACTCTCCTCATCCGCAAATCCCTGTGCCTTCATTACCTGTTCATAACGGAGTTTCTTTTTCTCTGCTTCTTTCTGAGATTGTAAAGCAGATGCCTTCACGGTCTTACTACGTCCTTCCAGTTCCTTTTCTTTATTTTGCATTTCTGTCAGACGTCTGGTCACTGTCTCATAATTCTTTCTCAACTGCTCCAATGCTCCTACTGTCTGTGCCAGATGTTTTTCTGCTTCTTCTATGGTCTCATATGGCAGTTTCTCCTTCGCAGTCTGATATTCAGCCTGTACTTTTGTATATACCAGCTTTGATTCCGTCAGGCATTGGTCCGTTTCCCGTTCTTTTCTTTCCAGTTCCACCGACTGCTCCGCAATCTGTTTCTGATTCTTCTTTAATGCTTTGCATTTTTCGGAAATCTGTTCCAGTTGTTTTAATTGTTCTTCTGTTTCTGCAAACGTCTGTCCCAGATTTTGCATAATCTTTTTCCAGTTAGTCTTAAATCCGTCTTCCGGCGCATCTTTTATGTTCATTTGAAGCGTCTGGCAGATTTCCTGTGCTGCCTGGTATCCTGCAAGACATTCCCGGAATGCAGCGACTTTTATATCTCTTGTTTTTTCTTTCCTGTCTCTTTCCTCCTTTGCAGATTCTACTTCTGCCTGTGTCGGTGCTTCGTCACTCAATAATGTAATCTGAGGATGTTCTCTGGAACCACAGACCGGACAAGGCTGTCCTGCTTCCAGTGTCAAAGCCAGTATTCCCGCCTGTTCTTTCAGAAACTTCTGATACTTCATTTCATATTCCGCCCATGCATGTTCATAATTCTTCTGTTCACATTCAGCTTCTTTCTTTGCTCTTTCGCAGTCTTCCTTTAATTGTTCTTTTCTGTTTTCCTGTCTGTCCAGTTCCTTATATTGCCGCATTTTTTCTTCTGTCTGTTGTTTTTTATTTCTGCATTCATTTATGCATATCTCAACATCTTCATGTTGCTTTAGAAATTCAATTATTTCTTCGCTCTTATTCTGCAGGATTTCATTCTTTTCTTTTATTATTCTTGCATGATTTAAATATTTTTTTATTTCTTCTGCAAGTTTATTCAAAGTTTCCTGCTTTTTATTAATACTCTCATATTGCAAAATTGCATCCTGTATCCGCACTTTTTTCTCGGTCAGTACAATCTCTTTTTCTGTCTTTTCTTTCACAGCCTCTTTCTGATCTTCTGTAAGTTCCTGCAACAATTGTCTGCATTCCTGTAATTTCTTTTGAAGACTATGATCCTGTGTTTTTAACTCTGTCAGCCTTTTTTCTTCTTCCAGATATCTCTTTTCCTCTGTTCTGACACGTTCTGCACTCTTACCGGACTGTATCTGCTCCTTCATAAGCTCATATTTTGCCTTTTCCGCTGTTTTTTCTTTCAGATGGCTCAGTACCTGTCCATACGAATCAAAGAGCTGATCTAGAAGTTCTGCTTCCTTCAGAAGACGGTTCTTATCTTCCAGAAGCACCTGTGCCCCGTCTGCTTCTTTTTTGCAGGCCTTTTCCAATCGGCTTCCCTGTCCGATGATTTCTTTTAGTATCTCCGATATTCTGTCTCTGTCCGGAATATCCTGTCCGGATACTTCTTTCCATTTTCTGCTAAGCTCCGTTTCTTTTCCGTTCTCACACACCGGATACTCTGTCCTGGCCATCTCAAGCTTCATTTCCTGCAGATTCTGTTCCAGTTTGACATATAACTGTACTGCCTGTTTCTTCAATTCTTCCTGTATTCTGTAATAAAAGCGTGTCTGAAATATTCTGGAAAATATCTTTTTCCGTTCTTTTGATTCAGCCAGCAGAAGCTTCAGAAATTCTCCCTGTGCTATCATGGAAATCTGGGTAAACTGATCTGCATCCAGCCCTGTAATTTCTACAATCTTCTGATCCGTCTCTCTCTTCTTTCCTTTGAATACACTTCCATCCGGCAGTGTCAGTTCTACCTTTGGGGTCTCCTTCACATATCTCAGTGACCCGTCTGCATATTTTCTTTTTCCCAGGCGCATATATTCCGGATTTCTTAGTATCTTATATTGTTTCTTTTGATATATAAACGTGTACTCAACATAAGTATCCGTTCCTTCATCCGCATACTGGCTCCGCATCATATTTCCATCTCTGGTGCCGCCGCTGGTCCTGTCATACAACGCATATGTGATTGCATCAAAGATCGTAGTCTTACCTGCACCTGTATCTCCTGTGATCAGAAACAGTCCATTGGGAATCTCTGTAAAATCAATCTCTGTTCTGCCGGCATATGATCCGAACGCTGACATAATAAGCTTAACCGGTCTCATCTACTCCACTCCCTTCACATTGTCAAAGATTTCTTTCATGATTGTCTCCTCCTGCGTATTCATCTCTCTTCCCTGCATCTCCTTATAGAATTCACAAAAAGAGGTAAACGGATCCTTCATAACAAGATCTTCATCCATTTCTTTTAATTTGGTTCTTGTTCTCTGATTATCTACCCGGATCTCTAATATATGGGAAAATACCCGTTCCAGCTGCTCTTTCGGTTTATATGGATCGATCTCATCTGTCAGCGTAATACTGATGTAATCCTCTTTTTCTTCTTCACCGGCTTCTTTTATAATTTCTTCCAGCGTTCCTTTTTTCTTTCTGACATCTCTGAGCGGATGCAGCGGATAGCATGCAATTTCCGGCTTCTCCCCTTTTTCTTTTAAAGTCACCACAGTAAGACTTTTGGTCTGCGTGCTCTCACTGACAGAATACTTCAAAAGCGTACCGCAATACCGGATCTTTGGCCTGCTGACGTACTGTGCCCCGTGAAGATGTCCAAGCGCCACATAATCAAATTCTTTCACTGCCCCGATATCTACATTATCAATCCCTCCTACGGAAAATACTTCCGAATCACAGGTTTCCGGACTTCCTTCCTTTTCTCCTACATAAAACTGATGAGAAACTAATACATTTCTTTTTTTATTATAATCTATCTCTTCTCGTTTAATGATTTCTCTCACAGCATCTGCATATGTCTCTGGTACATTGTTAACAAAAACATTTCTTACATATCCAGGTTTCATAAATGGCAACAGATAAAAATCTACCTCTCCATATTTATCCTGCAATGTTACTTTTTCAATATGCTCTTCCGGCTGCTCCGGAACATTCCCCACAAGATAAATATGATGCCGTCTCAAAATCTCTGAAGCATAATTCAGACGATCAGGTGAATCATGATTTCCGCTGATGATCAGAATCGGAATTGCCGGTGTGATCTCTGAAAGTTCCGTCAGGAACTCATCAAATATAGTCACTGCTTCCGCTGATGGAACTGACTTATCATAAATATCCCCGGCAATCACAATTGCATCCGGACGCAATTCTTTTGCATAGGCAATGACCTCTTTTAAGATCACCTGCTGATCTTCTTTTAAATTATAACGATGAAGCTGCTTTCCGATATGCAGATCCGATAAATGGAAAAATTTCATACCTGTCCACATCCCTTCTATTTTATTTGCATCTTTCTCTATATTACACTATAATCAACTTATCTAACAAGACTATACAAAAAACTATAATCACAGATATGAGGTAATGAGTATGTTAAGAGAGATTAATCTGGATGAAATATCCGATGGGAAATTATACAGCAGCAACGATATGGCCAGGACTGACTGCAAAGGCTGTGACGGTTGCTCCGCCTGCTGTCACGGTATGGGAAGTTCCATCATCCTTGATCCACTGGATGTGTACCGGCTTTCCATCAATCTGTCAAAACCAGTGAATGAACTCCTGGCCGGTCCGCTGGAACTGAATGTGGCAGACGGGATCATTCTTCCGAATCTGAAGATGACCGGAACCAAAGAGGCCTGTTCTTTCCTTGATGCGGACGGACGGTGTACGGTTCATGCATTCCGTCCCGGAATCTGCCGCATGTTCCCTCTGGGACGTTTTTATGAAAACCATTCTTTCCAATATTTCTTACAGGTACATGAATGTCCGAAAACGGATCGTTCTAAAGTAAAGATCAAAAAATGGCTGGATACACCGAATCTGAAAACCTACGAGAAATATATTGCTGACTGGCATTTCTTTCTGAAAGGGCTTCAGAAATACGTTATGAATCTTACTTCTGATTCTTCTTCAAATTCTGATTCAACTGCCAGAACAATCAGTATGCATGTGCTGACACAATTTTATCTGACGCCTTATGGGGAAGATGGGAATTTTTATGAGGAATTTTATGAGAGGCTGGAGAAGTCGCAGCTTTTTACTCAATCGCTTGGGATTTAATTCAGAAAGGCACGACGACCCGGACCTGCATAAAAAGTAGGAAGCCGTTCCTGTTCAGGTTCCGTC
>NZ_WWSA01000029.1:0-43564 GCF_009875615.1 Dorea sp. BIOML-A1 | reverse complement strand
ATAAATAATTTTTTAGACTGCCAATCAGACAGTCTATTTGTGGTACGCAAATATATTTTGTGACAGAAAATAAAAAAAGATAAAAATAATTATTGACTTTTCTTAGCAGGTTTCATTAGCAACTGTTTAGTTAGTGGAATATCAGATTATAGACTTGCGATTTACTATACTGCAATGTACGCATATACTTTGGCGAAACAAATGGCGGCAATACAAAGAAGATGCAAAAAAATTGAGTCTAGATTGTCTCTAAACCAGCCGTTGGTAGTGGATGGAACTGGTACGCTGTTGGATATCTATGTTTATCAGTCTTATCAGTTGGAAAATATAGAGATAAAAGAATTTAGGGACGGATTAACATTAATGGAACATATGGTTTTGAAATATTTATTACAAGAACGTGATATAGAAAATAGTATTGGTTATGGCTATAGAATGAGAAAAATTATAGAACATGCAAAAATATCTTTAAGGCAAAAAGCTGTTGAGTATTATGGGTGGAGTTATATAAGAAGTATGTTCGCGTAGCCAGTGGGGACGGGGAATAGCGGCTTTTTTTGTGTCCCTGGTGGCATCAGAATGTTTTGTGAGTATGATAGTATATATTGTTTGAATAATATCACTTGTGAGATTGTATTAAAAACAACAATAAAGGGAAAATTATGAATTATATTGTAGATAAAAACGGAAAAGAATTAAATGAAAAATCAAATCACAAAAAGAGAAGTTGGATATCCAAAAATATGATTGCAGCATTAACAATGATTCCTATAGCAGGAGCAATGGTTAATTTTATAGTAAAGCTATATATTTACATTTACAAAATGGGGTATTCGAGCTATTTCCAGATCCCAAATGAATATTTGCTTATAAATTATAATATTACAATTTACAATATGATTATAGTGGGGAGTATTTCAGTTGTGTACTGTATGTGTGCAGTGAATAATGTTCGGATAATATTACGACGAGAAACGTTAATAAAGAAAATTTTCTGGGGAATCTTATTGGATTTTTTAATACCTGTTCTAATTTGCTTTATTATATTGAGTATAGCAACAGGCAATTGGGAGGATGCTTTAATTGTATTACAAGAAGAACGGAGAAAATGTATAATTTTAGTTTTGTTTATAATTTTTAGTAATGCTATTATTGTTTTTGCGGTGGGATATTGCATGGTGTATTCTTTTCAAAAAGATTTAATCGAAAAAAACAGAAGAAATAAAAGAAAAGAACCAAAAAAGAATTTGTCAAGGAAACACAAATACAGATGGAAAAATAAAGATTACCAGTTGATAGGGTGGCTGCTTATCATTGTGGCGATTGTGTTCTATGGAGCATATGTTAACTGGCAAGGAATCCAGAACGCACAAAAACAGGAACTATTTTTGACTACTAGGATAGACAATGATACATATATAGTAGTTATGACCGATGGAGATGAAGCAATTTTAGAAAAAGACAGGACGGGGAAAGATGGAAAGTTGAAGATTTGCAAGGATAAATATATGAAAGTAGATTGTAAAAATCGTTTGCTGGAAAAAAAGAAATATAGAAGGGTCAGTGGGGACGGGGAATAGCGGCTTTTTTTGTGTCCCGGGTGGTATTTATGCATATGAACATAATTACAATACAGAAAAAGGGTATACTATCCCTAAGAACACGACGATTGGAAAGTGTACAGATGATGATTCGGAGCTGATGTATCCGAACACCAACTTTTTGAAATTTTTCCCGGCTGAGGAAATGCCGGAAACAAAAGGCAGTGCTTACAGGAGTGGGTGCCTTAGGGCTGGTCCCTATTTTGTACTGCGTAAGATTATTGCGGAGTATCGCCTGGATGAAATGCTGGGAGATATCATTGGAAAGAACAGCGGTTTGTTTCTAGACTTGGCAGTGAATTGAGCAAAAGGGGTCATAAAAGATACGTAATTGTAGGCGGCGTATTTGGATGTGTGATTGCAGCAGGTCTGGCAGTCAGAGCGATATGGTACATAGTAGGCTACCCGATCAGCAGAATGCGGCCAGCTATAACGGAAAAAGAATGTAAAGGAATAATATGGTAGAGAATATGACCACGGGTTGACAGCCTGTGGTTTTATTTTGTCATTTCTTGATAAAGGAAGATGTGGTAGAATATCTCTAAAATATTATGAAAAGAGTGGTAGTAAAATGAGAAAATATTTGTTTGAAGCGGGGGTGGATATTATCTTTGCGAAGAAAAAAGAAATGGATTTTATGCAGTTTCTACTCATCTTAGCTCCTGCATAAAATCCAGAATTTCTTTTACGTATTGTATTTAAAAACTCATAATCTGCTCTTCATCAAGTCTTTTAAGAATTTCGCATGCCAGCTTAACCGCATTATCAAAATCAGCATAAGCTGAAATTCCGTAATGTGTGTGTGCATAGCGAACCGGAACACCGATAACGATGACCGGCACTGCTTTTTCGGTCAGATGTATAGCTGCACCATTGGTTGAACCGGCACTGCGAACTGAATCCTGAACCGGGATGCCAAGCTTTTCTGCTAAATCAAGCGCATATCTCTGATATCGCGGATTGGTAATCATGCGTGAATCAATGTGACGAAGCATCGGTCCACGCTTAATTGCTGTCTGAACCATATACGACTCAACGCAGGTATCATCTGCCGGGCAGCCTTCAAAAACAATTGCGATATCCGGCTTAATTACCTGTGCTGTCACAGTGGCACCGCGTACACCAACTTCTTCTTGTGCTGAACAGGCACCAACAATATCCACATTCAGCTCCTGACCCGCCAGGGTATGCATGGTTTTAAGAATTGCCGCACATCCCAGACGGCAGTCAAAGCTCTTGCCCACCATCAAATCTGTGGTTTCTGAATATGTAAATGTCACATCCGGCACTACCGGTTCACCGATACGAATGCCGAATTTTTCAACAACCTCTTCTTTAGAAACAGCACCAACATCCACCGTGATATCTTTCATCTCCAGAGGTGCTTTGCGCTCCTGCTCTGTCATGAAATGCGGAGGCTTGCTGGCAGTAAGACCCGGAATATATTCTCCGAATCGGTTGCGAACCAGGACTTTGTGAGCCGGAATATTGTGGTTAACCCAACCTCCGACCTGAATGATGCGGAGAGTTCCGTTCGGGCAGATAGCCTGCACCATAAAGCCAACCTCATCACTATGTGCGTCAAGCTGAACAACCGGACGATTACCGTTATTTTCTTTACGTCGTATATACAGGTTGCGCATGCGATCTTCTGTAATTTCTCCGAGTCCTTCTGCGTAAGGACGAATCGCTGCAACCACTTCATCTTCGAAACCGGATGTACCATTTGCATTTGAAATTGCTGCAATCATTTCCAGCGTCGTTTTTTTATCCATTCTGACACCTCTTTTATGAAAGTTTTACTTTCTTGAACTCTTCCATGAAATCAACAATATAGTTTGCTGTAGTCTCAAGCATCTCCTTGCCCCACTTTTCTGTAGCGGTACTCGGATGATCCGGTCCGATCCAGCCGCTGTCTGTTACATGTGGAGTATTGCGTATAATATCAACGTTAACTCCCTTGAACTCAACAGAACGGAAACCGGTTGTCTTCAGATTATCAGACAGGTGCTTAAACTTAAGTTCCCCACCTATCTCACTCTTATCAACTAAAGACGGATCAATTCCAAGAATCGCAGCCGTTTCCTCACCACCGCCGTGACCGCCTTTCCACGCTGGGTTCATATCCCATGCCATCAGCCACCAGTTAAGCATAGCAACCAGACAGCCCTTATCTTCGAATTCCATGCCAAGGCGCTCAATCATCTTAATGTTTCCGCCATGTCCGTTCAGGAAAACGAATTTTCTTGCGCCGTGACGATACAGACTCAGGAAAATCTGACGGCAAAACTGATAGAGTACCTCGCCGTCAATATCAATTGTGCCCGGATACGGAGCTAAACACTGACAGGAACCATATGGAATAGTCGGAGCAATCAAAACATCACTCTTCTTCTCGATTTTCTCCAACAAATGCTCCGGAATCAGTGTATCAGTTCCAAGTGGCATGTGACGGCCGTGACACTCAATACTTCCGATAGAAATAAGTACCATATCATTTTTTTCAAAATATTCTTGAGCTTTCGGCCAAGTCAAATTTGTAAGTCTCATAATTTTCTTCCTTTCATATAATCTTTTTGTTTATGGACGGGAACACAACAATATTCAATTGTAATGCAGTTTTTAGCTTTTACATTCATTTACAATTTTATAAGTTATATTTAACTGTCAATAACTCCTATTTCCCTTTAGGATTAACTTTTTCTGACAACACAGAATTTTTGAGCCGCTCTTGATAAGCCAAGTATAGTCTAGGCCAATAGGATTGTCAACAATTCCCGCTTGATGTTAACAACGAAAAAATATCAGTAATTTTGTTGATTTTTAACATATTTTTTCTCTTGACAGTAATTCCAGAAGTTTCTACATCTACAAAACGCACTTTTTTTATGCTTTTGTACCAATATTACGAAACAATAATTGTTAATAATGTTATTGTGTGACTTTTTCAGATATTTTCTTTCGAAAAATAATACTTTCGTTTTCGTTAACAATCTACTATAATTATAATAAGTTTTTAGCTAACGGACAAAAATCAACTGGGAACATGACGATAAAGTAACCTATTTTATATGAGGAGGAAATAAAACATGCGAAAAATTGGCGGTATGTTCCACTATGAACCAAGCACACCTATCGAAAACGGATACTTTTCAAGTATCAGTTCACCTAATGATGATCTGGCATTTACCATGTCCGGACGATGCGGTATCTATTATTGTTTACAGGAGATTGCACGTCACGATACGCGTAAAGTCGCATATGTGCCTTTGTATACCTGTGAGACGGTCCTTGCTCCTTTTGAGAAAGCCGGATATCAGCTGAAATTTTATGAGCTGGATCAGGATTTGCACAGCATTTTCGATACTTCGGTTATTGATGAAATCAGTGTTTTATCTCTTTGTGGCTACTATGGTTTTTGCAACTATGATCACGACTTTGTTAAAGCCTGCAAAGAAAAAGGAGTTGTAATTTTTGAAGATGTAACTCATTCCATGCTCTCAACTGACGGTATCGATCCTCTCTGTGATTATTTTGCCGGAAGCTTCCGAAAATGGATGGGGATTGATTGTGGTGGATTCGCTGTTAAACGAAACGGAACTTTTGAAACACCTCTTCTGCAGGTAGAACCAACACATCTTAAACAGCGAAAAGAATACTACGAGACAGGAGACGACGATATTTTCTGGGAGGGAGAACTGCGGCTTCGTCAGATGTTTGACTGCTTTGCTGGTGATGATAATTCAGAATATATCCTACGCCATGCTGACTTCGATTCTATTTGCAGGACAAGACGTGAAAACTATGCTGCACTTTTAGACGCTCTTACAGCACCTCTTCATGGTGTGCAGCCAGTCTTTCCTGAACTTCCAGAGGCTACTGTCCCAAGCCATTTCTGCCTGTATGCCGAAAATCGTGACGAATTTCAGCAATACCTTGCAGATTACCAGATTCGCTCGACTGTCTACTGGCCAGTAGGACCTCTGGTTCATCCACTGCCAGATTCATCAGAACAATACATTTATGACCACATTGTATCCGTTCCTTGCGATCAGCGCTTCACACCTTCTGATATGCAATATGTTGCGCAAGTCTTAATGGATTATTCTGGAAATTATATGAGGTAAATATGCAGGAACAACGAAAAGCATCAAACACAACTACATCAGAAATTGTTCTTGAATCTCTGCGTGAGCAGATTATTAATGGAACCCTTCAGCCTCAGGAAAAACTGGTAGAGGCTGAAATTGCCCAAAAATTCGGACTCAGCCGAGGTCCTGTGCGCGAAGCACTCCGACAGCTTGCCTTCGAAGGTTTAGTCGATTACTGTCCTAATAAAGGGTGTACAGTCGCCCTGCTTTCTCCACAAGACGCATATGAAGTCTTTTTTCTGCGCGGCAGCCTCGAAAAGCTGGCAATCCAGAAAAGCAACTGCCGTCTCAGTGACTATAGTCTCATGATAATGGAAGCCAGCATTGAAGATTTTCGAAAGGCTGTTCTCGCAGGTAATACCATGAAGGCCGTTCATGCAGATGAGACATTCCATCTGCAGATCATTCACTCTGCCCAGCTTAACCGACTCACCAAAATGTGGGAACTGCTGAGTCCACTGAATGGTGCCATGTTCCTCTCGGTTCAAAATGCCAATCGCTTGGAACCAAACACACCGGATCCAAGTACCTCTCATAAGGGAGGTGCTGCAGTATGGACACACCAATGCCTGTTGGAGGCCATCCGGATTAACGATCTCCAGGCAACCTGTGATCTTCTGGATCAGCATTATGAAGAAACCGGCAGACGTGTATACAGACTTTCACTCATGAAAGAAGCCATTGGGGACGGGGATTAGTGGCTTTTTTGTGTTCCGGGTGGTATTCTGATTTCATATTATCTATCGAGAGACCGAAAAGAGCACTACCCGAGTGGAGTGTGCGGTTATGCAGCCTGCGCTTGACCATTAGTGGTGTAAGGAGAATTCGGTAACATATAGAAGGAAATAGCATTGGAATTGCAGACAAAATAAAGAGGATGTGCTAACATATTTGATTCATATGGGATTCATTTACGGAGGGATTGAAAAGATGTTATTTTTATATTATCCAAAATGTTCTACTTGCCAGAAGGCAAAGAAATGGCTGGATGCCAATCACATTTCTTATGAGGAGCGTCACATTGTGGAGGAGAATCCAACTTACGAGGAGCTGAAGCAGTGGTATGAGAAGGGAGATTTACCACTAAAGAAGTTTTTTAATACAAGTGGTATGCTTTATAAAGAGCAAAAATTAAAAGATAAGCTTCCTGATATGAGCGAGGAAGAGCAGTTGAGGCTTCTTGCGACAAACGGCATGCTTGTAAAACGACCGTTGATCGTGGAAGAAAATCTTGTGTTGACGGGATTTAAAGAGAAAGAATGGACGGAAAAGTTATTATAAGGTCTGGAAAAGGAGATTATAACATGGGAAAAATTATAAATATTTTACCAATGGCAAATAGAGAAGACAATCTGCAGGAAATTATGGAGGCACTGCAGGAGGTAAAAGATGCGCTTGTGGAAGTGTTGGATCAGTATGAGGAAGAGGGAGCGCAGGAGGAAGCGGATACTTTGACGGAAGCATTGGATGCACTTGAAGATGCGTACGATGTAATCAATGACGTAGTAATGGATGAAATTTAGAGCCATTGGGGACGGGGATTAGTGGCTTTTTTTGGTAGCGGGTGATATTTTCTTATTTCATAGATTTCTTGCAATTGTGCAAGAAAGTTGGAAGATTCCGTTAAGGTACTAAAATGTCATTGATAGAGTAATAGATACCACCTATAAACAAACACCAATATAGATATTACCAATTTTACTTTCTCGATATTATCCTTTATAATTATAAGGATTTGTTTGATAAAAAATAACACTAAGGAGAATGAGAATGAACAAGAAAATCACAACAAAAGAAATTGTAGTTGTAGCTATGGTTGCAGCTGTAGTGGGAGTTATCTACACATTGCTTGACTACGCATACATGCCAATGTCAGCAGTTCTTGGAACAGTCTTTATGGAACTTACATTTGGTATCTATATGCTGTCGGGAGCTCTTCCGATGTATTTAGTACGCAAACCGGGAATTGCATTTTTCGGAGCACTGGTTACGGCAGGCGTGAATCTGCTTCTTGGAAGCCCATATGGTCTGCAGTTAGTTCTGGCAGGCGTTTTAGAGGCTCTTGGAGTAGAGATAGCATATGCTATTTTCAAGCGTGATGCAAGTCTTAAATGCATGGTTCTGGGACAGATCCTTGGAGCAGCATTTGTATTCTGTAGAGATACATTTTTCTGGGGAACACCTTGGAGCTACGGAACTGGAATTGCAGCAGGTGTTGTTATAGTACGTCTGTTGAGTTCAGTTGTAATCGGAATTGTATTAGTAAAAGTGATTACAGCAGCATTGGTAAAAACTGGTGTACTGAAAGGATTCGTATGTGCAAAATAATGAATGACAAGATGGGACTTGAATTACAGGATGTTACATATTGTTATGAAGGAGAGACGCTTCCGGTATGGAAGCATCTCTCTTGTTGTTTTTTAAAAGGAGCAGTTCATGCAATCTGCGGACCCAGTGGATGTGGAAAAAGCTCAGTTCTTTATCTCCTGGATGGGCTGATTCCTCATATGTATGAAGGAAAGCTTACAGGGAAAGTGTTATTGGACGAGCAGGATATTACCGAAGAACTTCCAAGAAATCGTTGTGATAAGATTGGATTTGTTATGCAGAATCCGGAGAGCCAGTTTTGTACATTTACAGTGGAAGAGGAACTGGCATTTGGTATGGAGAATCTTGAAATTTCCAGGGACATTATGGGTAAAAGGATAACGGAAGTACTGGAATATATCGGGTTATCTGGCTATGAGAAACGAGATCTCAATGATCTTTCGGGAGGACAGAAACAGAAGATTGCGATTGCATCAGTTCTGGTGACGGAACCTGAGATTCTGCTTTTGGACGAGCCGACAGCGAATCTGGATCCGGTAAGCCGACAGCAGATATTCGAATTGATTTTGAGATTATCGAAAGAAAAGCATATGACGATAATTCTTGTAGAGCATAATGTTGAAGAGATCATTGAATATGTGGATCATCTGATTACGTTTGATTTACAGGGAAAAGTACTTTTTGATGTATCAGGAGATCAGGTAGAGATTTCGTATAGAGCATGGATAGAATCACAACAGTTAAAAAAGATATCTGGGGAATATGAAAGATCAGAGCCGTCACAGGAATGTGTTTTGCAGTTGGAAGATATTTCTTTCTCATATCAGGGGCAGGGAATTCGCAAAAAATATATAAATGAAGAAGACTATGTTTTAAGACATATGAATTTGCAAATATACAAACAGGAATTTCTTGCGATCACAGGAAAAAATGGAGTTGGAAAGACGACATTAATGCGGGTGATATTTCAAATATTTAGACAAAACGAAGGTGAGATTTTTTTGTACGGAAAGCCGGTAGATTCTTATCGGAAGAAAGAACTGTATCGGAAAATCGGGCTTGTTTTTCAGAACCCCGAGGAGCAGTTTGTAACGAATACAGTGTGGGATGAGATGATGTTTAGTCTGAAGAAGGTGAAGATAAGCCAACAGGAGAAGGAAGAAAAGGTTGAGAATATGTTGAGACGTTTTCATCTTGAGACGGAAAAAGAGAAGAGTCCATTTGTATTGAGCCAGGGGCAGAAGAGAAGACTGAGTGTGGCAAGTATGTTACTGACGGACCAGCAGATCCTGTTCCTGGATGAACCAACATATGGACAGGATTATGAGAACCGGCTGGAATTGATGAATGATATGGAAATGCTGCGAAAAGAAGGTGTGACAATTATCATGATTACACATGATATGTCTCTGGTGAAGCAGTATGCTACCCGGGAGGTAGAGATTGCAGACGGTCATGTAGTAAGTGAGACTGTTTTGAAAGGAGGAAGACCATAATGTTCGCATATATTGAACAGGACTCCTTTTTGCATCGGAGAAATCCAATGATAAAGTTATTACTGATTGTAGTTATGACAGTTATCGTATGTCTTTCGTATTTCCCTGTGCTGCCAATTATAACTTTCTTACTGGCATTTCTTGCAACGTGGATTGCAGGAAAAATTCCATTGAAGAATTTGCTGAGAAGACTCCTGGTATTTATAGTTGTCAGTGTTCTTTTCATGGTATCGATGTTGGTTTTACGTGGATTGAATGATGAAGCCGGGATTGTTTGTCGGTTATGGATATTCCGATGGACGCAACGTGATCTGGTTCATTCTATTTCACTGGGATTCCGTATTCTGGCTCTGGTTACGATGTCGATGGGATTTGTCTTAACGACCAGACCGAGAGATCTTGTTTTAAGCCTGATTTTACAATGCAGGGTATCTGTAATCCATGGTTATGCGACGATGGCGGCATACCGGTTTCTTCCAGAATTACAGGCACAGGTGGATTCTATTCATTTAGCACAGGAAATCAGAGGAATCCCATGGAACAAGGGATTGATTTCCAGATTTACCTCACCTTTCAGAGTGATGCTTCCGTTATTATGTGTGGCAGCAAGAAGAGGAGAGAGAGTTGCCTGTGCAATGGAAAGCCGGGGACTTGGAAGAACTGAAAAAAGAACATATTATAAGACCACAGAAGTCACAAAAAGTGACTGGCTGTTTTTGGTAATTGGAGTTATAATTTATATAATCATTGTTATGATTCTGGTGAAATATGATTTATTTAAATTGAATTTTGCTTCGATTAAGTAAACGGCAGGAGAGAGGAGAAAAAAGATGCCATTCAAACACAAGAATATAGAATATGGTTTACCGCATGAGGAGTATCCGAAAGAAAATGTGGATCAGTACATGGAAGAGTTGAAGAAGGTAATTGGTCTGGAAAAAGAACCGGTTGCAATCACTTTTCTATTTAAAAAAGAGGATTACGATGAGTATCCGATAGAAGAGATTAAGGCGGCAATGCCTTATTGTGTGATGGTAAAACAGGCTGCGTTACAGGGAAAGGGAATTAAGAGCAGACTGGAACATCATAAATGCGATGGTGCGACAACAGCGCTTGCATTAGAACCGAGTACCGAGAAAATTGAAAGTGGTCAGGAATATTTTTCATATAAATTATATTCATCGGTTGCAACAGCAAGAAGGCTTAGAAGTTCTATAAAGAGTCTGCATAGAATGCCGGTACATAATTATGGTGTTGCGATTGTGCCGTTAAGCCAGTGTGTACAGACGCCGGATGTTATTATAAGTATTTGCAATGCTTATCAGGCAATGCGTTATGTACAGGGTTATGAATACAATACCGGAAAGAAACCGGCAATTGATATGGGGGCAATGCAGGGAATGTGTTCGGAAGTTACGGTATCTCCATATCTTACTGGTGAACTGAATGTCAGTGTATTATGTCCAAGTACAAGAATGCTGTGCAAATGGAGTGAGAATGACATGGCGGTCGGAATTCCATTTGAGTTATTTGAGGCAGTGACAAAAGGCATTATAGCTACACAACCGAATTATTAAATAAACGTAATATTTGCGTTCCCTCCAAACTGATGTAAAATAAATACATTGTTTGGAGGGATTTTTAAAACCATTGGGGACGGGGAATAGTGGCTTTTTATCTGTCCCGGGTGGTATTTTAAATGCACAAAATATACCATAATAGCATAGCAGCAGAACACAAAAACGAGGAACATAACATGTCTAAATACAAACACATAGATGATTTCATCAAAATCCCACAACTAAATAATAACGACCGGTTATTCCATTACACCTCGGCAGCAGGAGTAAAAGGCATAACCGACGGTGAATTCTGGATAACAGAGAGTCATTTCTTGAATGACAGCACGGAATTTACGATTGGAACAGATATTTGCATGGAAATACTGGAAAAGCATATGAGAAATCCCAGAAGACTTTTGTATGCGAAAGATCTGTTGATGGAACAAATGCGAAAATATTATAGAGAAGAGCAAGAAGACACTGTATCCGGATCGGCAGAAGGCAGTTATGTTATTTCCTTTTGTACAAGCGGTGACAGCCTGCTGATGTGGTCGGAGTATTCGGATTTCATGGGATATTGCATGGAATTCGAATATGGAAAATTGAAGGAAACATTTCAGGAACATTGCGGGAATGACTGCACGTTATTTGACGGAAAAGTGATATATGATCATGATGAACAGATTGAATTACTGGAAGATACCATAGGACGGCTGCTGTTATCGGATGGAGAAGATTATAAAACCATTCATGGCTGGGATGATCTGGATAGCGCAGAAGAAGAGGATGTCAAATTATTTGTAGATCATATCTCAGTGATCTGCCTGTTGTATAATATGTTCTTCAAAAAGGAATGTTTTGCACAGGAGCAGGAATATCGCATGGTGTTCCTCTGTGTACATAAAAGAGAGCATCAAGTGCCGGAAAATAGCATTCCGGTGGAATATCGGATAAAAGATGAAGTATTTATTCCGTTTATAAGAATGAAGCTTGGAGATATAAGCTGTTTAAAATCTGTTTGCGTTGGGACGAAGAATACGAGTGATCTGGCGGTTAAGGGATTGCGGCATTATTTTGGAAGCAGAAATCTGGAAATGCGTGTGAAAAAGTCGGAGATTCCGCTGCGGTATTGACAGTCGTTGGAGACGGGAACGGGCAAGCTTGGAAGAAAGCATTCAGCTCTTGAGTCATAAAAAGTTTTCTGATATCATTATTCTAAATGTAAAAATGATAGATTGACAAAATGAGCGAAAAATGAAACGGAGATGAAGAAAATGGAATATACAGAATTTGGAAAGACACAACTTCGTGTATCCAGGATGTGTCTTGGTACATGGGGAATCGGAGGTGCCGGATGGGATTCTTATTCCGACGAAAGCCGGATGGATGCGATCAAGGCAGCAGTAGATTGTGGAATCAATTTTATTGATACGGCACCTGCCTATAACGGAGGCAGGGCAGAACAGTATATCGGAGAAGTTGTGCACAAACTTGGCGTCAGGAAAGAAGTGATCCTGGCTACCAAGTGTGGAAATGAATTTATTAATGGAAAATATGTACGCTGCGGGTCGGCAGATAAGATCATGCGGGAATGCGAAGAATCACTCCGTAATCTGAAGACAGATTATATCGATGTATATTTGGTCCACTGGCCGGATCCGAATGTTCCGATGGAAGAGACAATGGATGCGCTTAATACACTGAAAAAGCAAGGAAAGATTCTGCATATCGGAGTATCGAATTTTACAAAAGAACAGATGGAAGAAGCAGAAAAATATTGTGCTATAGAAGCATATCAGCCACAGTATTCTATGCTAGATCGGAAATGGGAGCAGTTGATCCGGTGGGCCTGTGCTCAGGAAATGGGAGTTATGACTTATGGAACACTCGGAGGAGGCATTTTAACCGGAAAATACAGAGAACTCAAGGAATATGGTGTGGATGATAACCGAAATCGGTTTTACCCATATTTTAAAGAACCGTTGTTTTCAAAAGTAATGCTTCTTTTAAGAACAATGGATCAGATCAGTGAGGAACGAAATGTTCCATTGTCGCAGATTGCATTGAACTGGACCTTGCAGAGACCTTTTATTTCTTCTTGTATTATAGGAGCGCAGAGCCGCGATAAAATTGAAGAGAACTGCAAGGTATTTGAGTGGAAACTAAGTGATGATGAGATGCAGCTGCTGGAACAGGCTTTGAAAAAGACTATTATATAAGACTACAAAGGAAGACGAGGAGGAATAAACATTATGGAAGAGAAGCGTACCGGCTTATTTGAAAACGGTCTGATCTGGTTCGGCGCAGGGGTTTCGATCGCAGAGATCCTGACCGGAACATATCTGGCCCCGCTTGGCATGGGAAAAGGACTGGCGGCAATCATAGTAGGACACATCATTGGTTGTCTGATGCTGTTCCTGGCAGGAGTGATCGGCGGAAAAGTCAGAAAGAGTGCAATGGAGACTGTAAAGATGAGCTTTGGACAGAAGGGAAGTATCCTTTTTGCGGTCCTGAATGTGTTGCAGCTTGTCGGCTGGACTGCGATCATGATCTATGACGGGGCACTGGCAGCAGACGGTGTGATGCATACCGGCAGATGGATATGGTGTCTGGTGATAGGAGCGTTGATCATTCTGTGGATTGTGATCGGAATTACGAATCTGGGCAAGATCAATACTGTTGCGATGGCAGCATTATTTATCCTGACACTGATTCTGTGTAAGGTGATATTTACAGGAAGTGGGGTGGGAACACCGTCTGACGACAGTATGACATTTGGAGCAGCAGTAGAACTTGCGGTTGCGATGCCATTATCGTGGCTGCCACTGATCAGTGATTACACAAGAGAGGCGAAGGAGCCGGTGAAAGCAACTGCAGTCAGTGCGGTTACATATGGAATCGTAAGCTGCTGGATGTATGTGATCGGAATGGGAGCTGCTATCATTACCGGAGAGTATGACATTGCACAGATCATGTTAAAGGCAGGTCTTGGCATCCTGGGACTTCTGATCATTGTATTTTCAACAGTTACAACCACTTTCCTGGATGCATACTCTGCTGGAATCTCCAGTGAGACGGTTGTAAGCAGATGGAACGGAAAGCATGTTGCTATTGTTGTGACAGTGATTGGAACGGTCGCTGCAATTGTATATCCGATGGATAATATAACAGATTTCCTGTATCTGATCGGTTCTGTATTTGCACCGATGATCGCTATTCAGATTGCTGATTTTTTCCTGTTAAAACAAGACAAGAGCAGTCGGGCAGTATATGTGCCGAATATGATCATCTGGGTGATTGGATTCGTTGTGTACAGAATTCTTATGAATGTAGATATGCCGGTAGGAAATACATTGCCGGATATGGTGATCACGATCATTCTGTGTCTGATCGCCGGGAAATTAATACCTGAAAAAAATCAGAAAAAATAAAAAAGTAAGAAAAATGGCCGCTGTACCGGTAGTAAATAATCTGCCGTCGCAGCGGCCACTTTTTTATGATTAAAATTCATAGACAAAATCTATCAACTTTCATAAAAATACTAATTTGTCTTTTATTTAACAAAATCATATAATCAAATTATAAAGAAATGCAAACAAATACAATCATATTTTTATGGAGGTTAGTAAACTATGAAAAACAATTTTCCACACGTATTCAGCCCTCTTACGATCAGAGGTATGACACTCAAAAACCGTGTTGTAATGATGCCTATGGGAAGTGATTTCGCCGGACATGATGGGGAACTGAGCGACGAACATATCAAATATTATGAGCTGCGTGCACGTGGCGGCACAGGGCTTATCATGGTTGAAAATGTCTGTGTAAAATATCCGGAAGGATCAAACGGAACGACACAGCTGCGTCTTGACAAAGACTGTTACATTCCACGCCTTTTTACATTAACGGAAGCCTGTCACAGACAGGGGGCGCTGATGGGGATTCAGATCAATCATGCAGGTGCGTCTGCGATGAGTTCCAGAATCGGTATGCAGCCGGTATCTGCGTCACGTTTTCCGTCAAAAGCCGGTGGAGAGATTCCGCGCGGACTTTCGAAAGAGGAGATCACAAGCATTGCAAAAGATTATGGAACCGCTGCAAAGAGAGCAGTCAATGCCGGATTTGATGTTGTAGAGATCCATGCCGGACACTCTTATCTGATCAGCCAGTTCTTATCGCCTACTACAAATGACCGTACAGATGAATTTGGCGGATCTGCTGAGAACCGAGCCCGTTTCTGCCGTATGGTCATTGATGAAGTCCGTAAGGCTGTCGGACCTAGAGTTCCAATCTCTCTGCGTCTTAGTGTAGACGAGCTTGTCGAAGGTGGGAATACGGTAGAAGATTGCCTGGAATATCTGGAATACCTGAACGATGAAGTAGATATCTACGATACTTCAGCCGGATTAAATGCTTCTATCCAGTATCAGATTGATGCGAACTATCTGGAAGATGGATGGCGTTCATACATGGCGAAGGCGGTTCGTGATAAATTCGGAAAGCCGACGATCGCAATCGGAAATATCCGTGATCCTAAGATTGCCGATGACATCCTTGCCAGAGGTGATGCTGATCTGATCGGTATGGGACGTGGACTGATCGCCGATCCTGACTGGTGTAATAAAGCACAGTACGGGGATGTATGTGATATCCGTAAATGTATCTCTTGTAACGTCGGATGTGTCGGCAACCGTATCGGCGGTAACAAACCGCTTCGCTGTACGGTCAACCCGGATCTGATCAACGGAGAAGCTTATAAAAAACAGAAAGTAAATAAACCATGTAATGTCGTAGTTATAGGTGCCGGAACTGCCGGACTGGAAGCTGCATGTACAGCTGCCGAAGTTGGATGTAAAGTTACGTTACTGGAGAAAGAGAAAGAAGCAGGCGGTCTGTCGGTAGAGATCTCTAAGATTCCTGCGAAGAAGAGACTTGCGGATTTTCCGACTTATCTGAAATACCGTGCATCAAAACTTCCGAATCTGACAATCAAAACAGGAGTAGATGCAACGGTCGCTGAGATTAAAAAATACAACCCGGATCTTGTTGTAAATTCAACTGGTTCGGTACCGCTCCTTCCACCGATCGAAGGACTGCATGACAATCTTGGCAAGAAAGATGCCAGCGTGTATTCTATCAAAGATATGATCGCAGATGTTAAGAACTATCCGGAAGACATGACAGGCAAGAAGGTTGTTGTTGTCGGAGGCGGTGCGGTAGGACTTGATGTTGTTGAATTCTTTGCCCCACGCGGTGCAGAGACAACCATCATCGAAATGATGCCGGTTATCGGAAATGGACTGGATGCATCTTCTACATCAAGCATGAAAGAATGCATGGAAAAACATCATGTAAGACAGATGACGAATACAGCCCTGCAGAAAGTAAATGCACATTCCTTCCTCGTAAAATACGATGGAAAAGAAGAAGAACTTCCGTTTGACTATGGTTTCGTATGTCTCGGAATGAGAGCGAATGCCCCGATTTGGAATGATATTCAGGAAGCTTTTACAGGTGAAGATGTGGAAGTCCTCAACATCGGTGATTCTGTACGTGCGAGACGTATCATTGACGGAACGGATGCCGGACGCCATATGGTATTGAATACCCTTGAAAGATTGAACTACCTTTAAAATATGTCCCTAAAAGGGAACCCCTTTCCAATATAAATATAAAGAAGCTTCGGAGAATCCTGCTACCTGTGATTCTCCGAAGCTTTTTGTGAAAATAACTATCTCCGGGTCCACTTCTATGATATGATATAGTATAACTGATCAATAAAAAAACAATTGGGGGAAATACGTAATGAAAAGTTTGCTGATTCTCGGTGCAGGCGGATTCGGCCGGATGGTAGCGGAGACTGCGCAGGCACTGGGGTATGAAAAGGTTGTATTTTTGGATGATGCGGTGAAGGATGAAGCGGTCATCGGAATGTGCTGTGATTATGAGATCAGGCATAAGGAGTATCCGGTGGCAGTAGCAGCATTTGGAAATAACAAGATGCGTCTGTACTGGACGGACAAATTGCTGGAAGAGGGGTATGAGGTACCGGCAATCGTGCATCCGTCTGCAGTTGTAAGTCCGAGTGCTGTGCTGGAGCCGGGCTGCTTTGTGATGCAGAGAGCGGTGGTAAATACCAATACCCGGATCGGACGTGCGGTGCTGGTGAACAGCGGGGCGATCGTAGATCACAATTCAGCGGTATGTGCCGGAGCGCATGTCGGACTGGGGAGTGTTGTAAAGTCAGACTGTACGATCGAGAGCGGACGCAAAGTGGAGGCAGGAGAAGTGATCTTCTCAACCAGAAGGAAGATCGAGGGTGTGGACAGCCGGAGCCTGGAAGATGCCGTGTACGCATTTGGTTTCGGGCAGCAGTGCAGTTATGTGAAGCCGTTCGGAGAAGGCCACATCAATGAGACTTATGCAGTCTATATGCCGGGCGCAGATGGAAAGGATACGCCGCTCTATGTTTTGCAGCGCATCAATATTAATGTATTCAAGAACCCGGATCAGGTAATGGCGAATATATTCGGCGTTACGGAGTATTTGCGCAGTATGATCCGTGAGGAAGGCGGAGATCTGGACAGAGAGGCATTGTCTTATATTAAGACAAAATCAGGAGAGAGCTATTTTGAAGATGCGGACGGACAGCCATGGCGCTGCCTGCATTATGTACCGGATTCTGTGTGCTATCAGATGGTGGAGAGACCGGAACAGTTCTATCAGTCGGCACTCAGCTTTGGCCATTTTCTGAAGCAGCTGGGGGATTATCCGGCCGAGAGTCTCTATGAGACGATTCCGAAGTTCCACGATACAGTGAAGCGTTTCCATGATTTCAAAGACGCACTGCGGAAAGATGTCAAGAACAGAGCAAGACTTTGCCGTGAAGAAATAGAGTTTGTACTGGCACGCGAGGATGACTGCGGCGTCCTTATGAAGCAGCTTGAGGAAGGAATACTTCCGCTCCGTGTGACGCACAACGATACAAAGCTTAATAACATTTTGTTTGATAAGAATACAGGGGAGGGACTGTGCATCATCGATCTGGACACGATCATGCCTGGACTTGCGGCAAATGACTTTGGTGACTCCATCCGGTTCGGAGCATCGACAGCGGAAGAAGATGAGAAGGATCTGAACAAGGTACACTTTGATATAGAGCTTTACCGCATCTACGTGAAAGGGTATCTGGAGATGGCGAAGGATGTACTGACACCGGCGGAGAACGCCAGTCTTCCGTGGGGAGCGAGACTTATGACACTGGAATGCGGCATGCGTTTTCTTGCTGACTTCCTCCAGGGCGATGTATATTTCAAAACAACTTATCCGGAACACAATCTTGTTCGGGCAAGAACACAGTTCAGGCTTGTAAAAGAGATGGAAGAACAATTTGATGAGATGCAGAAAATCGTTGAGACATTCTGAAAGTGAGAAAAAATTGTTGTAACTAAAATACAATTTAATTTCTGGTTTAAAGTTGACAGATAATAAAATACATTTTATTATAAATATAAGTTTGATATATAAAGATAACGAAGAGAGTTAAAACGGAAGGAGAATTCAACAGATGTTAAACGATAATTTTGTAACATTTGAAATTGGAAAAGCAAAGCATATCGCACTCGTTGCTCATGATGGTAAGAAAAAAGAACTGATCGAATGGTGCGACAAGAATAAGGAAATCTTAAAAGGTCATTTCTTATGCGGTACAGGTACAACCGCACGTCTGATCGCAGAGAAGACCGGGCTTCCGGTAAAGGGATATAACAGCGGCCCGCTTGGAGGAGATCAGCAGGTCGGAGCGAAGATCGTAGAAGGACAGATCGACTTTATGATCTTCCTGTGGGATCCGTTAGAGGCACAGCCGCACGATCCGGATGTAAGAGCATTGTCCCGTATTGCCGTTCTTTACGATATCCCTACAGCTAACAATCTTGCAACAGCAGATTTTATGCTGAAGTCTGAATTTATGAATTCTACATATGAAAGAAAGGTAGAGAACTTTAACAAGACCATTCAGGACAGAGTGGAGAAGATGAAATAGAAGCTAAAGAGCAGCTGCGCATTCCGCAAAAAAAGGAATCGCAGCTGTTTTTTTGCCTTTTATATATTTCTTTTAGATTTCTGCAAAATAAGATTGACATACCGTATCATCTGTGTTATTCTAACACCGTAAACTTTAACGCTTTAAAGCGCAACGCTTTAAAGCAAATTAGCGAAAACGAGTGAAAAGAAATGAGGAAAGTAGAGGAGAAAGGTTATGGCGATGAAATTATTGATGCTGGTGATATTTTTTGCAATTATGGTATCGGTTGGCATCTATGCAAGAAAGCATACGACAAGTGTAGACGGTTATGTGTTAGGGGGGAGATCGGTAGGCCCGTGGCTTACGGCATTTGCGTATGGTACGTCATACTTCTCAGCGGTTGTATTTGTAGGATATGCAGGTCAGTTCGGATGGAAATACGGTCTTGCGTCGACATGGATCGGAATCGGAAATGCGATCATCGGAAGTCTGCTGGCATGGGTGGTACTTGGAAGACGTACCAAGGTAATGACACAGCATCTGAATTCCAAGACGATGCCGGATTTCTTTGGTGAGAGATATGGAAGTAAGGCGCTGAAGATTACGGCTTCAGCGATCGTATTCATATTCCTGGTGCCGTATACAGCTTCTGTATACAATGGATTGTCAAGATTGTTTGGAATGGCATTTAACATTCCTTATAAATATTGTGTAATCGGAATGGCAGTATTTACAGGAATCTATGTTATCCTCGGTGGATACATGGCTACGGCGATCAATGATTTTATTCAGGGAATCATTATGCTGGGCGGCATTGTTGCAGTCATCCTGGCAGTATTAAATGGTCAGGGCGGATTTATTCAGGCAATTAAGACCATGGCAGAGATTCCAAGTGATGTGCCGGTGACAATGGGACAGCCGGGAGCATTTACTTCATTCTTCGGGCCGGATCCGTTGAATCTTCTTGGAGTGGTTATCCTGACTTCTCTTGGAACATGGGGACTTCCGCAGATGGTTGGAAAGTTCTATGCGATCAAAGATGAGAAATCCATCAATACGGGAACGGTGATCTCTACATTATTTGCGATCGTGATCTCCGGAGGATGCTACTTCCTTGGAGGATTCGGAAGACTGTTTGATGCACCGGAACTGCACGATGAGGCGGGCAATATGATCTTTGACGGAATCATCCCGCATATGTTGTCAACACTTCCGGATATCCTGATCGGTATTGTGGTAGTATTGGTATTATCGGCTTCCATGTCAACACTGGCTTCGCTGGTACTGACATCCAGTTCAACGCTGACACTGGATTTCTTAAAAGATAATGTAATGAAAGATATGAGCGAGAAGAAACAGGTACGTACGATGCAGGTGATGGTTGTGTTCTTTATTGTATTATCGGTAGTGATCGCAATGGATCCGCCTACATTCATCGCACAGCTGATGGGAATTTCCTGGGGAGCACTTGCCGGAGCGTTCCTGGCACCATTCATGTATGGTCTCTACTGGAAAGGCGTGACAAGAGCTGCTGTATGGGCCAGCTTTGCGGCAGGTGTCGGGATTACGGTTCTGAATCTGTTCTTCCACTTTATTGCATCACCGATCAATGCAGGAGCAGTTGCAATGGTAGCAGGACTGATCGTAGTACCGGTAGTGAGTGTGCTTACACCAAAGCTTAAGAAGGACAGAGTGGATGAGATCTTTGCCTGCTATGATGAAAAGGTTACGATCACCAAGAAACGTTCGTTGGAACAGAATTAGTGGAAATAATCTGAAAAATCAAATATATTAAAAAACATCAAGGGAAGTGATTAAAATTATCACTTCCCTTTTGCGTGGGGATATGTTAGGATATAAAAGTATTAAAAATGAACAACAAAGTTGATGAATATTATTGCTGATTTGGCAGCGATGATTTGATTTGAAATATGAGGCAAAAGGAGTGGAGCTTGAATTATGAAGAATTATCAGAAATATGAGAAAAGTTATTTTATGCCGCCGGAGGTTACATATGACTGGGCGAAAAAAGATGCGGTAGAACAGCCTCCGAAGTGGTGCAGCGTAGACTTAAGAGATGGTAACCAGGCGTTGATCGAGCCGATGAGTCTGGATGAAAAGCTGGAGTTTTTCCAGATGTTGGTAGATATTGGATTTAAGGAGATCGAGGTTGGATTCCCGGCTGCTTCCGAGACAGAATATCAGTTTATGAGAACCCTGATCGAAAAAGACATGATTCCGAATGATGTAACGGTCCAGGTACTGACACAGGCAAGAGAGCATATCATCAAGAGAACATTTGAAGCTGTAAAGGGAGCACCTCATGCAGTGATTCATTTATACAATTCTACCTCTGTTGCACAGAGAGAGCAGGTGTTCAGAAAAGATAAAGAACAGGTAAAACAGCTGGCGATCGACGGGGCAAAATTACTTCTGAAGCTTGCAAGTGAGACAGACGGTAACTTTACATTCGAATACAGCCCGGAGAGTTTCCACGGAACAGAAGTGGACTATGCTGTAGAAGTGTGCAATGCGGTGCTGGATGTATGGCAGCCGACAGCTGATAATAAAGCGATCATCAATATTCCTACAACTGTAGAAAACGCAATGCCGCATACATTTGCTTGCCAGTTAGAGTATGTACATAAGCATCTGAAACACAGAGAGAATGTAGTACTTTCCCTGCATCCGCACAACGACAGAGGATGCGGTGTGGCGACAGCGGAGCTTGGTATCCTTGCAGGTGCCGACCGTATCGAAGGCACACTGTTCGGAAACGGAGAACGTACCGGTAACGTTGACATTATTACACTTGGCATGAATATGTATTCCCAGGGTGTAGATCCGGGACTTGATTTCTCGAATATGAAAAAGATCCGTGAGACTTATGAACGCCTGACAAGAATGCAGGTATACGACCGTCAGCCATATTCCGGAGATCTGGTGTTTACGGCATTTTCGGGATCTCATCAGGATGCGATTGCAAAAGGTATGGCATGGAGAGATGAGAAGAAATGTGACAAATGGACGGTTCCATATCTGCCGATCGATCCGAAGGATGTAGGAAGAGAATACGATTCAGACGTTATCCGTATCAACAGCCAGTCCGGTAAGGGCGGCGTAAATTACATCTTAATGCACAGCCACGGAATCAATCTTCCAAAGGCAATGCGTGAAGAAGTAGGATATATGGTAAAAGATGTATCGGATAAAGCACACAAGGAGCTGACACCGGACTGGGTATACCAGATCTTCTCAGATCATTATATTAATACAAAATCCATCTTCCATATCGACGAGTGCCATTTTAAACAGGTAGATGGAATCACTGCGGAAGTGACGATCAATCATGCAGGAGAGAGCAAAGTGATCACTTCGAATGGAAACGGACGTCTGGATGCAGTAAGTAATGCGATCAAGCAGTATTTTAACATCAGCTATGAATTATCCTTCTATGAGGAGCATTCGCTTACAAAGGGATCTTCTTCTAAGGCTGTGGCTTATGTGGGAATTATCTGCAACGGAAAGACATTCTGGGGCGTAGGAATCGATCCGGATATCATCAGAGCGTCCATTGAAGCCTTGATCGTTGCGGTAAATAAGATTGAAGAACTTGGGAGTGCTGATGCATGTACGGATGCAAGAATGATCGAGATCATGAATTATGTACAGGCAAATTATATTGACATTACATTAGATGACCTGGCAGAAAACTTCTTCCTGTCCAAACCTTATCTGTCAAAATACATTAAGGAAAAATCCGGAATGACATTTGGGGATCTGGTGAAGAAGATCCGCATGAAGAAAGCGAAAGCACTGCTCAAGAGCAGCAATATGACGGTTGAGAATATTGCAATGTCAGTAGGATATCAGAATGTGGAACATTTTAACAGATTGTTCAAGAAAGCTTATGATATGACTCCGATGCAGTTTAGAAATCAGAAATAGAATATGTAATGAAAAGTGACGGGGATGTGCCGGTGGTGCATCCCTTTTTCTGTGGTGTAAGGTATGGTGTGCTTTTGAATGGAGGAATAAGGATGTATAAAAGTTGTAAAATTTAACAATATAAGAAAATTGAAAATATACATAGAAAAGATAGGAATCGGGATAGATTTCATGTATAATATGTAATAGACTTTACAGAAAACATGATTGGGAGGAAGAGATAGAAATGTTAAAGTACATATTGATGATCCTTGGCGGTGTGATTTTTATTGCAGGATACTACTTCATGCAGCAGAATGAAGGCAGGGGGAAGACGATGATGTTCTATTCGTTGTTTACTTATGCCGGACTGACACTGGTGATCCTTTCCGGGGCAAGAGTTCTGGATCCTTTCTTTGAAGGACTCGGAAAGAACGGGGAGATGATCCAGCTGGCAGTAGAAGTTGCCTGCTTTGTAATTGGTGCGGAATTACTTCTGAAGCCTGCATTCGAAGACCAGAAAGAGATCGGAACAAAGAAGAATATTACACCACGTGGATCCGGAGATTCATTCAGTGCGAAGGCAAATAAGAAAGAAAGCACGAAGAAGACGAAGAAAAATAATAATCAGATTAAAAGAAGTTACAGTACAGGGAATAAAAAGTATCGTAAAAAATAAGACTTGCATAAGCAAGTCTTATTTTTTATGTACGGTATTTAATTCACGAATTATTTACCTTCAACCATCTTGTCGAACTTCTTAGTAAATGCTAACATGATAACTCCGCAGGCAACGATGATGATTGTAACAACACCATATGCTTTAATGAAGTCAAAGTTTCCGAGCCAGTTATAAAGTGGTCCGTAAGCTTTACCAGAGAAGAAGATGATCAGTGGCCATACACCAAGCATTGTTCCAAGAAGTTTCTTTGGAGCATATTTGCTGATGAAAGCGTTTCCAAGTGGTGAGAAGATAACTTCTCCGAGTGACATACATACAGATGCCAGGATGATTACCCAGATACCAACTGGATCTTTTGTGCCCTGTCCTGAAAGTGCAGCAGCAAGAACCATGGATCCTGTACAAAGACCAAGGATGATAATTCCGAGAGCAGTCTTTGTGAACATACCCCAGTCACCCTGTGGACGCTGTCTCATCTTAGCCCAGATTCCTGCAAAGATAGGGCAAAGAATGATACAAAGGAGTCCGTTCATTGAATCGAACCAGGCTGTAGGCATCTCGAAGGAACCGATGTTCCAGTTAGCCCATCCAGATCCTCCCTGGGATACCGGACCGAATTCATAGTAAACAGGCATGTAAGCCATGTACCAGATCAGCCAGAAGATACCAGAGAATACTGTTACGATCAGGATAGCGATAACACGGTTTCTCTCAAGCTTAGTAAGAGGTGCGTTATCTTTCTCTTTGTCAGCTTTCTCTACGTTCTCTGTACGGTTATCAACAAGGAATGGTTTCTTTCCGGCTTCGCCGAATGATTTCATTCCGATGAACCACCATACACAGTCGATGAACATGAAGATTCCGCAAATCAGGAACATTGTACGGTATCCGGCGTTTGTACCAACCAGTGAAAGGAAAGTAGTTCCGCAGAAAGAACCGATGTTAACGAACATGTACTGTAAGTTGAATACAGTGTCCAGTTCGTCCTGATCAGCTAATGGGAAGAGACGTCCGTTGATACCAGATACGTTTCCTTTGAAGAAACCAGTACCGATAGATACGAGAATGATCATTGCCCACATCATTGCGATACCATTAGCGTCTGTTGCTTTCCATGCACACAGATAACCAAGACCCATGAGGATCTCACCAACAGGTACCAGGATACGAGGACTAATCCAACGGTCAGCGATATATCCACCGATAATAGGTGTGATATATGTGAAAGCTACCAGGTTAGAACTCATTGCAGCACCTACGGATTTGTCAAGTCCAAGACCACCGTGTGCTGCAGTGGCTACGATGAAAATCGAAAGCCCCCATTTAGCTGCATAGTATGCAAGTCTTTCAAAAGAGAAAGTCAAACAGCACACATAGAAACCAAATGGTAATTTTTTCTTAGTGTTCTCCATGAGATTCACCCTCCAATATGAAATTTTTCTTTGGTTTTAACAATACGAGGAAAAACCTCTCATGTTTAAAACTCTCAACGCAGTTAATCTTATCACAAACCAGACTAAAGTACAACTAATTGTTTAAGAAAAAGTTAAGGTTTTTTATGCTTTGTTAGGAATATGTATGTTGAAATGTAATAAAACGACCATATATAGCCGGAAAATGTAAGCAAAAATCACTAAATGATAATAGAAATCAAAAATAAACAGGATCGCTTATAGAGAAACTACATAGATAGAACACATAGAAGAGTTTATAGATTATTTACAAATAATATAAAGGATATTCTTGAATAATCAACTATATAAGGATATAATAAGACACAGATTTTGTAAAGGGGAAAATGATATGGCAAATTATTACCGTGTGGCTTATAAGGAGTCAAAGAACACGCTGAAACAGATCTGTGAACTTTTCCGCGTAGACAGCAGTGATATTACGATTAAGTTTATAGTGACGGTGATGGGACCGCTTGTGTTCTATTTTATGTGCAAATATGGAAACCCGGGAGGCGGTACGCCGGGAGGAATGACTTTTTTTGTCATTAAGTATATTGTAGTCTGGGCACTGGCATTTGTTGCGGCAGTGATACTGAACAGAACAATCTGGAGAAAGGTGTTATCGACAACGGCGGTCGGGGATGCAGAAGATCAGTTTGACAGACGATGCAGATTAAACGGTGGACCGGTGAGTTCCGAAATCCACTTTTTTGATGATCACTTTGACAGTGTAACTGCGAAAAAGACAAGATCATTCTCGTACAAAGATGTCACCAAGATACTGGAGACGAAAGAGGCATTCGGTGTAGTTGTGAAGGCAGATCCCGAGACAGTCGGATCGGCGAGAGCGATGATCGGATTTCCAAAGACTGCACTGGAAGGAAACAATACGGACGAACTGGCAGAATTTCTTCTGGAAAGATGCAGGAATATGAAGAGAAAAAAAGTGAAGAAGTTTTAGAACGGAATGTTGCAGATGAAAAGGCTATGTGCGTACGGAAGAAGTACGGGGACACATGGCTTTTTTATATTTATACAGGATTTATATGGGTCGTCAAGTATTTAACAAAAAACAATGTAAGGTATTGCGTTAAAGTGCCAAAAACAGTATAATATAATTGGAAAAAATTTGGTTTTACTTTTCAACATGGAAAAACGGAAAAACCCAATTTGAAATAATGAAAATGGAGGGCTAGACTATGGGCAACATGGCAGCAGACAATGCAGCAGGTAAGAGAATCAACAGTTTACTTGATGCAGGCAGTTTTGTTGAGATCGGTGGAGCAGTAACAGCAAGAACGACTGATTTTAACATGCAGGAAAAAGAAACTCCGGCAGACGGTGTGATCACCGGATATGGAGTGATCGATGGAAATCTGGTATACGTATACAGCCAGGACGCCACTGTTTTAAATGGCGCGATCGGCGAGATGCATGCAAAGAAGATTTCTAATATCTATGATATGGCAATGAAGATGGGAGCACCGGTCATCGGACTGGTTGACTGTGCAGGATTCAGACTTCAGGAAGCAACAGATGCATTAGAAGCATTTGGAAAGCTTTATCAAAAGCAGTCAATGGCTTCCGGAGTGATCCCTCAGATCACAGCAATCTTCGGAACATGCGGTGGTGGACTTTCTATCGTACCGGCTCTGACAGATTTTACATTTATGGAAGCAAAGAACGGTAAATTATTTACCAATACTCCGAATGCAATTCCTGGAAATGACATTTCCAAATGTGATACATCTTCTGCAGCATTCCAGAGTGAGACAACAGGTCTTGTGGACGGAACAGGATCAGAAGAAGATATCCTTGCAGACATCCGTTCTCTTGTATGTATGTTACCGTGTAACAATGAAGAGGATTCTTCTTATGAAGAATGTAACGATGATCTGAACCGTGTATGTGCAGATCTTGCGAATGCAAAAGAAGACACAGCGATCGCTCTTACAATGATCTCTGATGACAACATCTTCTGTGAAGTGAAGAAAGCATATGCAAAAGATATGGTGACTGGATTCATCAAACTGAATGGTATGACTGTTGGTGCAGTTGCTAACCGTTCGAAAGTATATAATGAAGAAGCTGAAGTGGAGGCTGAATTTGACGGCTCACTTTCTGCTGACGGAGCTGAAAAGGCTGCAGAATTCGTACAGTTCTGTGACGCATTCAACATCCCTGTACTGACACTTACAAACGTAAGTGGATTTACAGCAAGCAAATACGATGAGAAACGTATCGCAAAATCAGCAGCAAAACTTACTTATGCATTTGCAGATGCAACAGTACCGAAGGTAAATGTTGTGATCGGTAAAGCATTCGGAAGCGCTTATGTGACAATGAACAGCAAAGCAGTCGGAGCAGATATGGTATATGCATGGCCGGATGCAGAGATCGGAATGATGGATGCAAACCAGGCAGCTAAGATCATGTATGCGGATGCTGATGCAGCAACCATCAGAGAGAAAGCAGCAGAATACAAGAATCTGCAGTCAAGCCCATTATCAGCAGCGAAAAGAGGATATGTGGATACGATCATCGAAGCAGCAGATACAAGAAAATATGTGATCGGCGCATTTGAGATGTTATTCACAAAAAGAGAGGATCGTCCGGCAAAGAAACACGGTACGGTTTAGAGAGGTGAGGCAAAGTGAAGAAAAAAATAAGCGTATTACTTTGTGTGCTTGTCGCAATGCTCTGCTTTACCGCTTGCGGAAGTAAGAAAGAAAATCTTCAGTATGATAAATCAACGATCACACAGGCAACAGATTTTCTGATCGAGTATTGCAACAGTGCAGATGCAGATACTATCGAACAGTGGAACAAGATGACAGATTTCCAGATCGAGTCTCAGCTGAATCAGGCAGGTGTTCCATTTACAAAAGATAGTTTCCTTGCAGCTCTGGATGCATGGCAGCAGGGAACAAAAGAGTGTGGGGAATATGTAAGCCACGGTGATTACAAATTCGAACCATCCTCTGATGAACTGAAAGTAACGACCAGTGCAAAATTCAAAGACCGTGATGCAGACATTACATTTGTTTTTGATGAGGACCTTTATCTGGACAGTACAACGATCGATGCACATTACAGCATCGGTGAGATCATGGAAAAAGCAGGACTGAATACAATCCTTGGAATGGGTACCGTATTCGTAATCTTGATCTTTATCTCAATTCTGATCTCCCTGTTCAAATACATTCCTGCACTTGAAGAAAAATTCAAGAACAAAGGAAAAGCAGAAAGCACACAGGAAGCAGCTCCGGCTCCGGCAGCAGTTGCAGCACCTGTAGTAGAAGAAGCATCGAATGATGATGAACTGGCAGCAGTTATTTCCGCAGCGATCGCTGCTTATGAAGCAGAAGCCGGTGGAAGCACAGACGGCTTCGTAGTAAGAAGCATCAAGCGTCGTCCATCAAATAAGTGGCACGCATAATTAATTAGGAGGATGAATTCAATGAAAAATTATACAATCACAGTGAATGGCAATGTATATGATGTAACAGTAGAAGAAAACGGAGCAGGTGCAGCACCGGTTGCAAGACCTGCAGCAGCACCGAAGGCAGCTCCTGCGGCAGCACCAGCAGCACCAAAGGCAGCACCTGCAGGTGGAGCAGGATCCATCGAAGTAAAAGCCGGAGCAGCCGGAAAAGTATTCAAGATCGAAGCAAATGTAGGTCAGGCTGTAAAGAAAGGTGATGCAGTTGTCATCATCGAGGCTATGAAGATGGAGATTCCAGTTGTAGCACCGGAAGACGGAACCGTTGCAAGCATTGATGTAGCAGTAGGCGATGCAATTGATTCAGGCGCTGTTCTTGCTACATTGAACTAACATCATTTATATGGTGTTTATCTAACACGACTGGAGGTTAAAAAATGGAATATATAACGACAACATTAGGAAACCTCGTGCATCAGACGGCGTTTTTCAGTCTTACATGGGGCAATGTAGTCATGATCGCGGTTGCATGTGTTTTCCTTTATCTTGCAATCAGACACGGATTCGAGCCTCTGCTTCTTGTTCCAATCGCATTCGGTATGTTACTGGTTAACATTTATCCGGACATCATGCTTCATGCAGAAGATGCGGCAAATGGAACAGGCGGACTGCTTTACTACTTCTATAAACTGGATGAGTGGTCAATCCTCCCTTCCCTGATCTTCATGGGTGTAGGAGCGATGACAGACTTCGGACCACTGATCGCTAACCCTAAGAGTTTCCTTCTTGGTGCCTCTGCTCAGTTCGGTATCTTTGCAGCATACCTTGGAGCGATGGCTATGGGATTCTCTGACAAAGCGGCAGCAGCGATCTCAATCATTGGTGGAGCTGATGGACCTACCTCTATCTTCCTTGCAGGTAAGTTACAGCAGACAGCTTTACTTGGACCAATCGCGGTAGCGGCATATTCATATATGTCACTGGTGCCGATCATCCAGCCACCGATCATGAAGCTTCTGACAACAGAAAAAGAACGTAAGATTAAGATGGAACAGTTAAGACCTGTTTCCAAGCTTGAGAAGATCTTATTCCCGGTCATCGTTACGATCGTTGTGTGCGTGATCCTTCCTACAACAGCACCACTGGTTGGTATGTTAATGCTTGGTAACCTGTTCCGTGAGTCCGGAGTTGTAAGACAGCTGACAGAGACAGCTTCCAATGCAATGATGTACATCGTAGTTATCCTGCTGGGAACATCCGTAGGAGCAACAACGAGTGCCGAGGCATTCCTTAATATGGATACGATCAAGATCGTAATTCTCGGTCTGATTGCATTCGCATTCGGTACAGCCGCAGGTGTACTGTTCGGTAAACTGATGTGTGTTGCAACACATGGTAAGGTTAATCCACTGATTGGTTCTGCCGGTGTATCTGCAGTTCCAATGGCAGCCAGAGTATCACAGAAGGTCGGAGCTGAGGCAGACCCGACAAACTTCCTTCTGATGCATGCTATGGGACCAAACGTTGCGGGTGTTATCGGTACAGCCGTAGCTGCCGGAACATTCATGGCGATCTTTGGCGTAGGAATTTAAGCGATATATAATTAGGAGGAAATAAAATGGCAGATATAGTAAAAAAACCTGTAGAGATTACAGAAACGATCCTGCGTGATGCGCATCAGTCTCTGATCGCAACCCGTATGACAACAGAGCAGATGCTCCCGATCGTTGATAAGATGGACAAGGTTGGATATCATTCCGTAGAGTGCTGGGGTGGAGCTACCTTCGATGCATCTCTTCGTTTCTTAAAAGAAGATCCATGGGAAAGACTTCGTAAATTCCGTGATGGATTCAAAAATACAAAACTTCAGATGTTATTCCGTGGACAGAACATCTTAGGATATCGTCCATACGCAGATGATGTGGTAGAATATTTCGTACAGAAATCTGCTGCGAACGGAATCGACATCATCCGTATCTTTGACTGCTTAAATGATCTTCGTAACCTGAAGACAGCAGTTAAGGCTGCAAATAAAGAAAAAGTAGAAGCTCAGATCGCATTATCTTACACTTTAGGTGATGCTTATACATTAGATTACTGGGTAGACATTGCCAAGAAGATTGAAGAGATGGGTGCAAACTCTATCTGTATCAAAGATATGGCTGGTCTTCTGACACCGTATAAGGCAACAGAGCTGATCGGAGCAATGAAAGAAGCGGTAGATCTTCCGATCCAGCTGCATACACACTACACATCAGGTGTTGCTTCTATGACTTACATGAAAGCAGTAGAAGCTGGTGTAGATGTCATCGACACAGCAATGTCACCATTCGCACTTGGAACATCCCAGCCTGCAACAGAAGTTATGGTTGAGACATTCAAGGGAACACCTTATGACACGGGATTAGACCAGAAACTTCTGGCAGAGATCGCTGACTACTTCCGTCCGATCCGTGACGAGGCTCTTGACAGCGGACTCCTTAATCCAAAGAACCTTGGTGTTAACATCAAGACTCTTCTGTATCAGGTACCGGGTGGAATGCTTTCTAACCTGACATCACAGTTAAAAGAGCAGGGTGCGGAAGACAAGTTCTACGATGTACTTGAAGAAGTTCCAAGAGTACGTAAAGACCTTGGAGAACCACCGCTTGTAACACCTTCCTCACAGATCGTTGGTACACAGGCTGTATTCAATGTATTGATGGGAGAACGTTACAAAGTAGCAACAAAAGAGACAAAAGACCTCTTAAGCGGAAAATACGGACAGACAGTAAAACCTATGAATCCGGACGTAATCAAGAAAGTACTTGGCGATGATCCTGAGATCATCACATGCCGTCCTGCAGACCTGATTCCGGACGAATTAGATACACTCCGCAAAGAATGCGAACAGTGGATCCAGCAGGATGAAGATGTACTGTCTTACGCACTGTTCCCACAGGTTGCTGTAGACTTCTTCAAGTATAGAGAAGCACAGCAGACAAAGGTGGATGCGACAGTAGCGGATACGGAAAACGGAAGTTATCCTGTATAGGTTTTCGAGAGGACGTCAAGTGTAGAAGTTCCTGATTCAATGCGGCTTCGGGTGCTTGCAAGGCGTAAGCGAAAAAAAGACGATAAGATAAGAACCGAATACATTCGGACGGAAAATCCTGATGATTTTCCGCCTCAGGTATTCTTTTGGGATGTGCTTGTAGCACATCCCAAATCTTATTTTATCGTCTTTTTTTCACCAACTCCTTGCAAAGCACCCTGCGAATGCATTGAACCAGGAACTTCTACACTTGACTGTTCGTGAAAATATACGAGGATAGCGGGGAGTATGGCTTCTCAGAAAGTAGTGGAAAAAGCGAGCTGAAAAACGTTTTCCGGCGGAGCCCCAATAGCTTGGCGGTAACAGTAAATTCACTTTCGGTTGTCGGAGTGTGTGGCTAAGGGATAGGTGGCGGTATGGGTAAGCAGATATCGTTGGTGGGATTAGAAGATGTTAAAAGAAAAGTCGGGAAAATCAGGATTCAAGATGTGCTACAAGCACAGCTTGAAAGAATACCTGAGGTGAGAAATCATTAAGATTTCTCGCTGAATGTATTCGGTGCCTGATTTTTCCCAACTTTTCTTTGTTACATCTTCTTTCCCGGCATAAGCATCTGCTTACCCATACCGCCACCTATCCCGTAACCACATATGCCCCACTCGAACTAATTGACTATTCCCCCACAAAGCTATATAATAAAACCATTGTTTGAAAAAGAGGTACATCGCATGAGCGTAAAAAATGAACTGCTGAAGATGATCGATGAAAGATATCAGAAATTCAGCAAAGGACAGAAAAAACTGGCGGATTTTATCCGTGAGGATTATGATAAAGCGGCTTTTTTGACGGCTGCGAAGATGGGGGAAGAGGTTGGTGTCAGTGAATCGACAGTTGTGAGATTTGCAACTGCCCTTGGATATGACGGGTATCCGGAGTTCCAGAAGGCTTTGGGAGAACTGGTGCGGATGAAGCTGAATTCCATCCAGCGTATGGAAGTGACGTATGGGCGGATCAGCCAGGGGGAGATCCTTGCTTCGGTTCTACATTCGGATATTGAGAAGATCAAGCTTACGATGGAAGCAATTGACCATGAGGCATTTGAAATGGCGGTAGATACGATCTTAAAAGCAAAACGGATCTATGTGATCGGAATCAGAAGCTGCTCGCCGCTCGCAAGCTTCTTAAGCTTTTATCTGAATCTGATATGCGAGAATGTAACGGCTGTCAATACGAACAGTTCCAGCGAGATTTTTGAACAACTGATCCGTGTCAGTGAAGATGATGTGGTGATAGGGATCAGTTTTCCGAGATATTCCATGCGTACTTTGAAAGCACTGGAATTTGCAAGCAATCGGAAAGCTACGGTGATCACACTGACAGACAGTGTACATTCTCCGATGACGTTGTATTCTTCCTGCAACCTGATCGCAAGAAGCGATATGGCATCCATTGTAGATTCACTGGTGGCACCTTTGAGTGTGATCAATGCACTGGTCGTAGCGCTCTGCATGAAGAAGCAGAAAGAGGTTATTACAACGCTTGAGACACTGGAACAGATATGGGATGAATATCAGGTGTACAGTAAGGATGAACTGAATATGGTGGGGGATCGAGTTGAACTTTCCGGAAATGAAAATGGAAAACTAGAGAAGGATAATGGAAGATGAGTAAAGTAGTTATCGTTGGAGGAGGAGCGGCAGGAATGTTCGCTTCTATCGCAGCAGCCGAATGCGGACATCAGGTTGTAGTATATGAGAAGAATGAAAAGCTTGGAAAAAAATTGTATATTACAGGAAAAGGAAGATGCAATATAACCAATGCCTGCGATATGGAAGGATTATTTGAGGCAGTCAGAACAAATGCAAAGTTCTTATACAGCAGTTTTTACGGATACACGAATCAGCAGGTGATCGATTTCTTTGAGCGGATCAATGTGCCGGTGAAGATTGAACGTGGAGACCGTGTATTTCCGGTGTCGGATCGTTCTTCGGATGTCATCCGTGGTCTGGAACGGGAGATGGACCGTCTGGGCGTGGAAGTGCATCTGCGCACGGCAGTAAAAAAAATAGTGGAAAAAGACGGACATTTTGAAAAAGTAATACTGGGAGACCAGACGCAGGTTTGTGCAGATGCATGTATCGTGGCAACGGGCGGATTGTCTTATCAGTCAACCGGATCCACCGGTGATGGCTTCCGCTTTGCAGAAAGCCTCGGTCATACCGTGACGGAATGTATGCCGGCGCTGGTACCGATGGAATGCAAAGAGGAATGGGTGCCCGAACTGCAGGGACTTTCTCTTCGGAATGTTAATGTGACGATCTGTGACGGAAAGAAAAAGCTGTACGACGATTTCGGAGAAATGTTATTTACGCATTATGGTGTGAGCGGACCGCTGATCTTAAGTGCGAGCAGTTATGTCGGAAAGAAATTGAAAGCAAAAGAACTGACTCTTAAGATCGATCTGAAACCGGCGCTTTCAGAGGAGCAGCTGGATCACAGGGTGCTCCGTGAATTTGAGGAGAATCAGAACCGTCAGTTTAAGAATGCGGTACACAAGCTGTTCCCGTCAAAACTGATTCCGGTTATGATCGAATTGAGCGGGATCGATCCGGAAAAGAAAGTCAATGTGATCACAAAAGAAGAACGTCTGGGATTCGTCAGACTGATCAAGAATCTTGAGTGTACGCTTACAGGTCTGAGAGATTACAATGAAGCGATCATCACAAAAGGTGGAATCAAGATCAAAGAAGTCGATCCGGGAACGATGGAATCAAGACTTGTGAAAGGATTACATTTTGCCGGAGAGGTTCTGGATCTGGATGCAGTGACGGGTGGATTTAACCTTCAGATTGCCTGGTCTACAGCGTATGCGGCGGGAACCGGAATAGAAAACGCAGATGAATAAAATAGAAAATAAAAACAGAGGAGAGATACCATGGGATATAATGTAGCGATAGACGGACCGGCAGGTGCCGGAAAAAGCACGATTGCGAAGCTTGTAGCAAAGGAAAAAGGATACATTTACGTAGATACAGGAGCCATGTACAGAGGTCTTGCGATTCATTTTTTGGATAAAGGGATCCAGCCGCAAGAGACAGAGAAAGTGATCGAAGCATGCAAGGATGCGGAAGTGACGATCGCATATGAAGATGCCGTACAGCATGTATACCTGAACGGAAAGGATATTTCATCACGTCTGAGAAATGAAGAGGTGGGAAATATGGCATCTGTAACCTCCGCAATTCCGGAAGTGCGTAAGAAACTGCTGGAATTGCAGCAGAATCTTGCAAAGACACAGAATGTAATCATGGACGGAAGAGACATCGGAACCTGTGTTCTTCCGCATGCGGATGTGAAAGTATATCTGACGGCAAGCGTCGAGACGCGAGCTAAGAGACGTTACCAGGAACTGCAGGAAAAAGGGGAAGACTGTAATCTGGAAGAGATCGCACATGACATTGAAGAGCGTGACCGCAGAGATATGACGCGTGAGATCGCACCGCTGAAGCAGGCGGAGGATGCGGTTCTTGTAGACAGCTCGGACATGACGATCGCCGAAGTGGTGAAAACGATCGTAGATCTGTGCAGATAGATGAAGTTGGCAGAGAAAGGAATTGCATGATATGAATGTCGAACTTGCAAAGACAGCAGGATTCTGCTTCGGAGTGAAGCGTGCGGTAGATACCGTATACCAACAGATAGAACAATACCGGGGAGAGAAGATATTTACCTACGGACCGATCATCCATAATGAAGAAGTGATCAAGGATCTGAGAAGCCACGGTGTAGAAGTCCTGAATGATGAAGAAGAACTGAAAACGGCAGATGCGGATGTGGTAGTGATACGGTCCCATGGTGTAGCAAAATATATCTACGATATCCTGGAAGAACGTGGAATCACCTGTGTGGATGCAACGTGTCCTTTCGTGAAGAAGATTCATAAGATCGTTGCAGAAAAAAGCGCAGAGGGGTCATACATTGTGATTGTCGGAAACGGTGAGCATCCGGAGGTGCAGGGAATCCGCGGCTGGGCAGGAGAACAGGTGACGGTGGTGCAGACACCGGAAGATGCAGAACGATTTGAATTGCCGGATAAAGATCAGAAAGTATGTATCGTGGCCCAGACGACATTTAACTACAATAAATTCAAAGAATTAGTTGAAATTATTTCGAAAAAGAGGTATGATATAGTTGTTTTAAATACGATTTGCAATGCGACGAAAGAAAGGCAGACCGAAGCCCGTCAAATTGCAGCGAGAGTAGATGCTATGGTTGTGATAGGTGATAAACGTAGTTCGAATACTCAGAAGCTATTTGAAATCTGCAAAGAGGAATGTTTGAATACGTACTATATACAGACACTTGACGATTTGGATATTAATCAATTAAGGTCCGTGGAATCAGTAGGTATTACAGCAGGGGCATCCACGCCCAATAAAATAATTGAGGAGGTTCAAAATAATGTCAGAATTAACTTTTGAACAAATGTTAGAAGAGTCTTTTAAGACAATAAGAAATGGAGAGGTTGTAGATGGTACAGTCATCGACGTTAAACCTGATGAAATCATCTTGAATATAGGCTACAAAGCAGACGGTATCATTACAAGAAACGAATATACTAACGAGGCAAATGTTGATCTTACAACAGTTGTATCTGTTGGTGATCAGATGAGCGCAAAAGTCCTGAAGGTAAATGACGGAGAAGGACAGGTTCTGCTGACATACAAGAGACTTGCAGCAGAAAAAGGAAATGAAAGATTAAAAGAAGCATTCGAGAATCATGAAGTGTTAAAAGCTCCTGTAACTCAGATTCTTGGCGGTGGATTAAGCGTAGTAGTTGACGAAGCAAGAGTATTCATTCCTGCAAGCCTTGTTTCTGACACATATGAAAAAGACCTGAGCAAATATCAGGGACAGGAGATCGAGTTCGTGATCAGCGAGTTCAATCCTAGAAGAAACCGCGTGATTGGTGACAGAAGACAGCTCCTTGTTGCTGAACGTGCTGAAAAACAGAAAGAACTGTTCGCAAAGATCAGTGTAGGAGACAGAATGGAAGGAACTGTAAAGAACGTTACAGATTTCGGAGCATTCATCGATCTTGGCGGAGTAGATGGTCTGCTTCATATCTCCGAAATGTCTTGGGGACGTGTTGAGAATCCTAAGAAAGTATTCCAGGTAGGAGATAAAGTGGAAGTGATGATCAAAGATATCCATGATACAAAGATCGCACTCAGCCTGAAATTCCCGGAGACAAATCCATGGGCAAATGCAGCAGAGGATTATGCAGTAGGAACAGTGATTACAGGAAAAGTTGCAAGAATGACAGACTTCGGAGCATTCGTTGAATTAGCTCCTGGAGTAGATGCGTTACTTCATGTTTCACAGATTTCAAGAGCTCATGTTGACAAACCGTCGGATGTACTTTCAGTAGGACAGGAGATCACAGCTCAGGTCGTAGACCTGAACGAAGCTGAGAAGAAGATCAGCCTGAGCATGAAAGCGTTAGAACAGCCGGAAGAAGCTTCTGAAGAGACAGACGCTGAATAATATTGTGACAGATATACAAGGATAGAGGTGATTTCCTCTATCCTTTCTGAAGCTAAAGATAACAATGAGCCGGGATAAGTAAAAAGGCTCAATGATGTACTATCTTGGGAAACCTGCCTATGGCAGGTTTTCTGTGCGTATATGCATTTGTTAAAAATGCGACAAGATGTTCATGAAAATATACAATGGAATTAGTCACTTTCTATAGAAAATTGTCTATTTTTCCTGTATATTATATAAAGAGTAAATAGGAAGGAAGGAAAAAAGGATGGCATTGTTAACATTTAAGGGTGGAATCCACCCGGATGACGGCAAGAGCCTGGCTAAAGATAAGGCAATTGTCGAAGTAAAACCTAAGGGCGATCTGGTGTATCCTGTATCACAGCATATCGGTGCTCCGGCAAATCCTGTGGTAGCTGTTGGCGATCATGTTTTAAAAGGCCAGATGATAGCAGAAGCAGGAGGATTTGTGTCTGCTCCGATCTATGCATCTGTATCCGGAACAGTAAAGGCTATTGCACCGCATTTAAACCCGACAGGTGGAAGAGTGAACAGTATCGTGATCGAGAATGATGGCGAGTACAAAGAAGTGGAATATCCGGAAGTGACTCCGTTAGAGGATATGAGCAAAGAAGACATTCTGAATGCGATTGGAACAGCGGGAGTTGTAGGTATGGGTGGTGCAGGTTTCCCTACCAGAGTAAAGCTTTCACCGAAGGAACCGGAAAAGATTGATTATATCATTGCAAACTGTGCAGAGTGTGAGCCATATATCACCGCTGACTACAGAACAATGATCGAGACTCCGGAAAAGCTGGTCGGAGGAATGAAGATCATTCTCCGTCTGTTCGACAACGCAAAAGGAATCTTTGGCGTAGAGGACAACAAACCGGATTGTATTGAAAAATTAAAAGAACTGACGAAAGATGAACCACGTATCGAGGTGATGGCTCTGAAGACCAAGTATCCTCAGGGTGGTGAGCGTCAGCTTATCTATGCAACAACAGGACGTGCGATCAATTCTGCAATGCTTCCGGCAGATGCAGGATGCGTCGTAGACAACGTGGCTACAATGGTAAGTGTTTACCAGGCAGTAGTAGAAGGAAAGCCTTCTATGGAGCGTGTAGTGACAGTCAGTGGTGATGCGGTTGCAGAACCAGGTAACTTCCGAGTTCCGTTTGGTATGAACCAGCAGGAACTGGTAGAAGCAGCAGGAGGATTTAAGACAGAGCCTGAGAAACTCATCTCCGGTGGTCCGATGATGGGATTCTCCATGTTCTCATTAGATGTACCTGTAACAAAGACATCTTCATCAATTCTTGGATTTACCAAAGATGAAGTGGCTAAGATGGAGCCGTCTGCATGTATCAACTGCGGACGCTGTGTAGAAGCCTGTCCAAGCCGCCTGATCCCATCGAGACTGGCGGATTATGCAGAACATCATGACGAAGAGAAGTTTACAAAACATGAAGGACTCGAATGTATGGAATGTGGTTCGTGCAGTTTCGTATGTCCGGCAAAACGGCCGCTGAAACAGGCAATCGGATCTATGAGAAAGATTGCTTTAGCGAACCGTAGAAAGAAAAAATAAAACAAGAAAGAAGAAGAGGTGAACAAAAGTGAGTGAGAACAATTTGAAAATGTCATCTTCACCACATATTCGTTCCAAAGCGACTACCAGTAATATTATGATGCTGGTGGCCATCGCACTTTTGCCGGCATCTGCATTTGGTGTATGGAACTTTGGACTGCCGGCATTCGGAATGCTGGTTACAACAACGGTTGTAGCAGTATTGACGGAATACATATACGAAAAATTAATGCACAAGAAGATTACGATCAATGACTGGAGTGCAGCAGTAACAGGACTGTTACTCGGACTGAATATGCCTCCTACAGCTCCGTGGTGGATGGGAGCAATCGGTAGTGTATTTGCTATTCTGATCGTAAAACAGTTATTCGGAGGTCTGGGACAGAACTTTATGAACCCGGCTCTCGGCGCAAGATGCTTCCTTCTGCTTTCATTTACAAGCCAGATGACAAGCTTTGTATATGATGGTGTGACAGGGGCTACACCACTTGCACAATTAAAAGCAGGTAATACAGTGAATACGATGGATATGCTGATCGGTAGAATTCCTGGAACAATCGGTGAGACATCCGTGATCGCAATCGTGATCGGAGCAATCTTCCTGATCCTTATGGGAGTAATTGATCTCAGAATTCCTGGAACATACATTGTTACATTTGTGATCTTTGTCGGAATCTTCGGACATATTGCAAATCCGGATGTCGGATTCTTTGATCCACAGTACATCACAGCACATCTCTGCGGAGGCGGACTGATGCTTGGTGCATGGTTCATGGCAACCGATTATGTAACATCTCCGATCACACCGAAAGGACAGTTTGTATACGGTATTATCCTTGGTGTGTTAACAGGTCTGTTCCGTCTGTTTGGCGGTTCCGCAGAAGGAGTTTCTTATGCGATCATCATCAGTAACCTTCTGGTGCCATTGATCGAGAGAGTTACTCTTCCAAAACCATTTGGTAAAGGAGGAGAAAAATAATGAATAAGATTGTTAAGAATACACTGATCCTTACACTGATTACTGTAATTGCAGGATTCCTTCTTGGTGCGGTATATGAAATTACCAAGACTCCGATCGCACAGGCACAGGAGACAGCCAAAAAAGAAGCATGGCAGGCAGTATTTTCAGATGTAAAACTGGATGATTTCAAAGCAGAAGATGTAGATAAGAAGGCCGCAGACAAAGCTGTAAAAGATATGGGTGTCAATGCAACGATCGACGAAGTCTGTACAGCAGGTGATGCAGGATATGTCATCACAACAACAGACAAAGACGGATTCGGCGGCAATATCCAGATTACAGTTGGTATTAAGAAAGACGGTACGATCAACGGTGTATCTATTCTTTCTATCAGCGAGACAGCAGGTCTTGGTATGAAAGCTACAGAGCCTTCATTCTATAACCAGTATGTAAATAAACAGGCTGATAAATTCGTGGTTTCCAAAGACGGTGGAGACGGAGAACAGATCGATGCCTTAAGTGGTGCAACCATTACTTCAAGAGCAGTAACAGGAGCTGTCAATGCAGCACTCGGATATTATCAGAATGCATTTAAATAAACAGGAGGTAGTTAGTCATGAATAAATGTACTGAAAGAGTATATAACGGTCTGATCAAAGAAAATCCTACCTTCGTTCTGATGTTAGGAATGTGTCCGACCCTGGCGGTAACAACATCCGCTATTAACGGTTTAGGTATGGGACTGTCCACAACAGTCGTACTTGTACTGTCGAATATGTTGATCTCTATGTTACGTAAGGTGATTCCGGATTCAGTCAGAATGCCGGCATTTATCGTAGTCGTAGCATCTTTCGTAACAATTGTACAGTTCCTTTTAGAGGGATTCGTTCCAAGTCTGTATGATTCACTTGGACTTTACATCCCGCTGATCGTTGTTAACTGTATTATCCTTGGACGTGCAGAAAGTTATGCATCCAAGAACCCGGTACTTCCATCTATCTTTGATGGTATTGGTATGGGACTTGGATTTACATTTGGTCTGACCTGTATCGCGATCGTGCGTGAGTTTATCGGAACCGGAGCAATCTTCGGTGTTCAGATTCTTCCGCTTGCAGATGCAGCAGCAGGAAAAGGCGGATATGTACCGGTAACAATCTTCATCCTGCCGGCAGGAGCATTCCTTGTTCTTGCATTCCTGGTTGCAGGTATGAACAGACTGAAGAGACACGCAGCACAGAAAGGCAAGAAGATTGCCGAGCCACAGGGATGCGGCACAGACTGTGCATCATGCGGCGGATGCGGAAGCAAAGTATTCCCGACAGGGAATGAAGAGTAGGAGGAGTACATAGTATGAAAGAGTTATTGATTATTGCAATTGGTTCAGCTATCGTAAATAACGTTGTACTCAGCCAGTTCCTTGGAATCTGTCCGTTCCTTGGTGTTTCGAAGAAGGTTGAGACTGCAACCGGTATGGGTGGAGCAGTTGTATTCGTTATCACATTATCATCATTCTTTACGGGACTGATCTATAAATTCATCCTGGTTCCGCTGGGATTTGAATATCTGCAGACAATCGTATTCATTCTGTTTATCGCAGCTTTAGTACAGTTTGTAGAAATGTTCCTGAAAAAGAGTATGCCATCATTGTATAAAGCACTTGGTGTGTATCTTCCACTGATCACAACAAACTGTGCGGTACTTGGTGTGGCACTTACAAATGTTCAGAAAGAATATTCTATCTTAGAAGGTGTTGTCAATGGTATTGGTACATCTGTCGGATTCCTGATCGCGATCGTGATCATGGCCGGTATCCGTGAGAAGATGGAATACAATGATATTTCAGAGTCCTTCCAGGGAACTCCGATCGTACTGATCACAGCTTGTCTGATGGCGATCGCGTTCTGTGGATTCTCAGGATTAATTTAGGAGGAGGCAGACAATGAGTGTTACAGGTATTATTCTTGCGGCAGTTATCGTAGGAGGCACCGGATTATTCATTGGTGTATTCCTCGGCGTTGCCGGTAAGAAATTTGCGGTAGAGGTAGATGAAAGAGAAGAAGCCATCCTGGGCGTTCTTCCTGGAAATAACTGCGGTGGCTGTGGTTATGCCGGATGTTCCGGACTTGCAGCAGCGATCGTAAAAGGAGAAGCTGAAGTCGGCGGATGTCCGGTCGGAGGCGCTCCGGTAGCAGCAAAAGTCGGAGAGATCATGGGAGTTGCTGCAGGTGCACAGGTACACGAAGTTGCATTTGTAAAATGTGGCGGAGACTGTGAGAAAGCAAAACAGGAATATGAATATCACGGACTGAGCGACTGTACTATGGTCAACATGATGCAGGACGGCGGACCGAAAGCCTGTTCTTATGGATGTCTTGGAGACGGAAGCTGTGTTCAGGCATGTCCGTTCGATGCGATCCACATTGTAAACGGTGTGGCAGTTGTAGATAAAGAAGCATGTAAAGCATGTGGAAAATGTGTAGCTGTATGTCCAAAACACCTGATCGAGATCGTGCCATATGATCAGAAGCATCTGGTAAAATGTAATTCACAGGACAAAGGTAAAGCAGTTATGCAGGCATGTACAGCCGGATGTATCGGATGTAAGATGTGTGAGAAAGCATGTAAGTTTGAAGCTGTTACAGTGGAAAATAACATTGCGCACATCGACTACGAGAAATGTAAAGACTGTGGTGCCTGTGCAGTAAAATGTCCGAAGAAAGTTATCTCATAACAGGATGAAAAAGATATTGAAAGACGGATTTGTATTATTAAAAAATGATATAAAGAAGGCAAAATGGGCGGTTATATTTATAATCGCCTATTTTGTATTTGGAAGTCAATTTCTGCCGGGTATCTGCCCTATGGTCTGGATCACGGGATTTCCTTGTCCGGCATGCGGACTTACAAGAGCAGGAATTCGGCTTTTGCATCTGGACTTCAAAGGAGCATGGAAGATGCATCCGTTTATCTATGCATTTGCAGCAGGTGTGATGATATTTGCATGGAAGCGCTATATCTGTAAGAAGCCGATTGGAAAATGGTTTAAGACAGGCTGTGTCGTGTGTGTGGTTCTTATGGTGATTTACTACGTGTGGCGTATGTATCGGTATTTTCCGGACCAGCCGCCAATGAGTTATTACCACTATAATCTGCTTCGACTGCTCATGGATGTTGCGTTCGGAGCCCTGAAATGATAAGATAGACGCAAAAATAAGTAAGGCAAAGGAGAATGACAGATGGATGAAGAAAATAAGCAGGTAACCGCTGACGAGGTCTACAGTTACGGTGAATCAACAGAAAAACCGGCAGGAGAGCCGGAAGAGAAGGCGGAACCAGAGCCGGAAGCAACCGGATCAGAGGATGCACAGGATAATAAATTCGTATATCAGGACAATCAATACGATTACAGCCAGAACAGAAATGAGCAGTCAGACAACTCTCCAATGGACTTAAAAGACTGGATACTGACATTGATCGTATTACTGATCCCGTGTGTTGGAATAGTCATGTATTTCGTATGGGCATTCGAAAGTAACGGTAATATTAACCGGAGAAACTTCTGCAGAGCACAGCTGATCATATTCGCAGTATTACTGGGAATTTATCTGGTGTTGTTTATGCTGTTCGGCGTGGTTGCATTTAGCCGGGTGGTGGGCTATTAAATTTGTTTGGGATTTAATTTATTAACGGGGAAGCGGCCTCTCAGTCCTTGAAGGAAACAATAGATAAGGCTTCTTGTTCAGGTTCCATACCATAAGAAAC